>CAIVCU010000378.1 GCA_903904495.1 uncultured Chlorobiaceae bacterium | reverse complement strand
ATGGGGGTTATGGTCAGCGGGATGCTTGCCGTAGGCGACCTGGTGTCGGCAAAGATAAAAAAAGTCAGGCAGCGCTATATCGAGGCATTTGTGGTTGAGGTGCTTGAGCCATCTCCCGACCGGACCGAACCACTATGCAGCTATTTCGGGGTTTGCGGCGGATGCAAGCTGATGCATATCCGTTATGAGGCCCAGCTTCAGTATAAACAGAAAAAGGTGAAAGATGCCCTTGAGCACCTCGGGGATTTTATTAATCCACCGGTTGCCCCTGCTGTTCCCTGTGCCGATCCTTTCCACTACCGGAACAAGATAGAGTTCTCGTTTTCAAACATGCGCTATCTGCTGCAGGAAGAGCTCTCGATGGAAACACTTGACCGCCCGAAGGATTTTGCACTTGGCTTCCACACGCCCGGCAATTTTGAAAAGGTGATTGACATCGACTACTGTTATCTCGCCAAAGAGTCAATGAACAAGGTGCTTAAACTGACCAGGGAGTTTGTCCTTGCCAATGCCCTTGAGCCCTATTCGGCAAGAGCGCATACCGGGTATTTGCGCAATCTTGTGGTCCGCTTCAGCGAGAACCGTGAAGAGGTTATGGTCAACCTTGTCACCTCATGGTATGACGAGGATATCATGCAGCGATACCGCAATCACCTGGAGTCGGGGATGGAAGGCGTGAAGATGACGGTGCTGAATAATGTGACTCAACGGATGAACGGCGTTGCCACAGGCGATGAAGAGTTTACCCTGAGCGGCGACGGCTATATTACCGAGCGCCTCGGCAGCCATGATTTCAGGATATCGGCGAACTCATTTTTCCAGACCAACTCCTCACAGGCGGAAGTGCTCTACAAAGCCATTCTCGCGGTTGGAGATCTGAAGCCGGAGGATACAGTCTATGACCTCTATTGCGGAACCGGAACCATAACACTCTATCTGGCAAACCACTGCCGGCAGATTATCGGGCTTGAAGTGGTTGAAAGCTCCATCAACGATGCGCGCTCCAATGCCCTGCTGAACGGTATTACCAATGCGGAGTTTTACAAGGTTGACCTCAAGGATTTTCAAGCGCTGTTAGGAACGCTTGAACACTATGATAATCCGGGGGTGATTATTACCGATCCTCCAAGGGCCGGGATGCAGCCGAAGGCTCTGGCTACGATGATCCGGCTCAGGCCAAGGAGAATCGTCTATGTAAGCTGCAACCCAGCCAGCCTTGCGCGGGACGGGAAAGAGATATGTACACACGGCTACACTCTTCTCTCGGTGCAGCCGGTCGACATGTTTCCGCATACCAGCCACATTGAAAGCGTGGCATGCTTTGAGCGGACGAGCCCCTGCTGAAGGGGCCGTTACTGAAGGATCACTTGCCGCCGGCCTTGAGGAGTTTGCGGCGCTCTTCGGCAGTTAATGAGGCGTAACCATTCGCTGAAATTTTATCGAGGATGGCATTGATTTCCGCTTCAGACACCGGCGGCTCCACCCTGTTGGTTCGATGAAGACGAGGTCCGGTTTTCTTTTTTCCCAGGGAGCGGATTTTATCGGTAAGTCCGGAAAATGACCACTCGGCCCGTTTGATGGAAATGTAGATGAAACCGATAAGCATTCCCCCGAGGTGCGCAAAATGGGCAATGTTGCTGCCGCTGCCCATGGAGCGGCTGCCGAACCCGGAGAAGAATTCTATGAGCGCATAACCCGCGATAAAATACTTTGCCTTGACGGGAAAGAGGAAATAGAGAAAAATATAACGGTCGGGGAACATCATGCCGAAGGCAAGCAGTACGCCGTAAATGGCACCTGAAGCTCCAACAGTTGGATAGGGATCGCCGATGGTGGCCAGCAGGTTGATTATAGCGGCTCCGATACCGCAGATAAAATAATAGGTGTTGAACTGCCGGGTGCCCCAGTAATTTTCAATTTCAGCCCCGAACATCCAGAGTGCGAACATATTGAAGAAGAGGTGTGTGCCTCCTCCGTGGATAAACATGTAGGTCAAAGGCTGCCATATACGGAAGTTGCCGGAGCCGATCGGCCACAGTGAACCGAGGGCGAGAATGGTTTCGCCGAACGGAGACAGCTGCAGTATAAAGACCGCAACGTTAATCAGGATAATTGTTTTAATCGCCGGAGGTATAAACTGGAAGCCTCCGGGACTGTATGGCTGGTTGGAATAGTTCATCAAGCGTTATCATTCTGCCCTTCCCGCTGATTATCAGCGGGATCAGGCGTATCAAAATTAAATCCCTCAGGATTTTCTTTAATGTGCGGAACCGGTTAATCGTTCAGGGCGGCAATACCCGGGAGCTCCTTGCCTTCAAGGAATTCGAGACTTGCGCCACCGCCTGTCGAGATATGAGTGATCTCTTTCGAAAGACCTGCCTTGGCTATAGCTGCAGCAGAGTCGCCGCCGCCGACAATTGTCGTTGCTCCTTTTGCGGTTGCCTCGGTCAAGGCTTTTGCAACGGCCATGGTGCCTGCAGCAAAATTATCGATTTCAAACACACCCATCGGGCCGTTCCAGAGCACAGTACGAGCTGAAAGAATTTCGTTGCGATACGCTTCGGCCGTGACTGGTCCGATATCGACGCCAATCATGTTGTCAGGGATACTGGCAATGCTTGCAGCATGGCTGGAGGAATCAGCGGAAATTTCAGCTGTGAGAATGACATCCGTCGGAAGGAGCAGCTTGATTCCCTTGTTTTTTGCTTCCTCGAGAATTTTAAGGGCGAGCTCAATTTTGCTCTCTTCGACCAGAGATTTGCCAATATTATAACCTTGTGCCTTGAAGAAGGTGAAGACCATGGCACCTCCGATAAGAACTGTATCAACCTTTTTAAAAAGGTTTTCAAGCACATCGATTTTCCCTGATATTTTTGACCCGCCGAGAATGGCGACAAATGGCCGCTCAGGTTCCTGCAGGGCTTTGCCCAGATAGAGCAGCTCCCTTTCGATAAGATAACCGGCAACAGCGGTTTTTATGAAGTGCGTAATGCCTTCGGTTGATGCATGAGCCCTGTGGGCGGTACCGAATGCATCGTTGACGTAGACTTCGCCAAGTTCAGCGAGTGCTTTAGAAAAATCGGGGTCATTGGCTTCCTCTTCGGAGTGAAACCGCAGATTTTCAAGAAGGATCACCTCTCCGTCTTTCAGAGCAAGAACCTGGGTGGTGACCTCGGGGCCTACGCAATCATCTGCCATGATGACCGGAGTGCCGAGAAGTTCGGCAAGTTTTTCGGCAACCGGTGCAAGCGAGAAATCCGGGTTTACCTTTCCTTTCGGTCTTCCAAGGTGCGACATCAGAATAAGACGTCCCCCGTCGTTCAGAACTTTGCGGATGGAAGGAAGGGATTCGACGATCCTTTTGTCGTCCGTAATTTTTTTGTTCTCGTCGAGAGGAACGTTGAAATCAACGCGCATTATTACCCGTTTGCCTTTGACTGCTATGTCCGACAGAGTTTTTTTCTGCATTGCTACTTTCGATTGATTTTAAAAAAATCCACTCTTCAAATAATCAACAGGTAATCTACAACATAATCCTTTTCCCCGACAGGGGCAGATGATATCTATCGCATCTATTCATCGCAGGCTGTCGCGACGGGCGATGCGGTATTTTCTGATGTTTTCAGCATGCTCCGCGATTGATTCGGCGAAATTGTGCCCCCCTTTTCCTGTAGCTACAAAGTAGAGGTACCTGGTATTCGCAGGGTTCAATACCGCCATGATCGACGCTGATCCGGGGTTGCAGATGGGACCGGGAGGAAGTCCGCTGTGACGATAGGTATTATACGGAGAGTCAGCTGCAAGATCTTTGTAGAAGAGGCGGCGGGCGGCTCCTCCAAGCGCATATTGGACGGTTGGATCGGCCTGCAGGCGAATGTTGTGTTTAAGGCGGTTGAGATAAACGCTTGCTACAAGTGGTTTTTCTCCATTGACAGGGGTTTCGGCTTCGACAATAGAAGCCAGCGTCAGTAATGCGGTTTCGGTTAAGCCTGCTGATGCTGCAGCTGCCTTTACGTTACCGGTATAGAAATGCCGGAATCGCCCGATAAGAAATCCCACAGCTTCATCCGGCGTACTTGCCCAGACAAAGTCGTAGGTGCCGGGAAAGAGGTAGCCTTCGGCATTATTTGCAGTAATGCTGTTTTTCCGAAGCAGTCGTTTATCGGCTGCGGCTTCCATTACCGCGGTTGAATCCATATCAAGGTTCCGGGAGAGCAGCCGGGCGACACGGCGGATGTCGAGGCCTTCGGGGATTGTGATTCTTACCTCGTCCTGCTTGCGGGTGTGCAGATACAATAAAAGGGAAAAATTGGACATGCCGGACGGGATGGAGTAGCGGCCCGGTTTGATATTGTGAAGCCTAGGGATAAGGCGACCGGTCAGGAGCACCGGCCACGAGGTGTTGATGGTGCCGTTTCGCAGCAGTGTATCTACAATGGTTTTGAAGCCCATTCCACGGTGAACAATCAGTGGTGTGGTCCGGGAGGCGGTATTGATCCCCGGCAGCAATAAGAGAGATGCCAGAGCACTAAGCAGAATTGCTGCGCCAATTATGAAGAGTTGACGTGGAGAAGTTTTTTTAGAGGCCATGGTGAGGTAATCCTGTCAGCTGGTATGTATGCCTTCCTGACTGTTTTTCCACTCATGCTGTAAAAGGCGGCTCTCTTCAAGGATGCAGCGGTAGATTTTTTCCAGCGTGTAGGCTGTCAGTGGCGAGTCGGCATGGATGAGTACATTGTTCAGTACCTCTTTTTCGCGTTCAGGCTGGAGTACCTGTTCGCCGATTCTTGATTTCAGGGAGCTGATATTCTGAGCGCAATGCAATCTTTCGCAGAGGAGAGTGGATAACTGCTGGTCGATGATATCGATTTTCTTTCGCCATTCTTCCAGTTCCTGCCAATGCGCGGTATTGTTTATTGAGCTGTCTGACATAGTGATGACTGTAGTTAAATAAAGCTTATCGAAACCGGACCAGAGTATAAGAAATTGTGACGGGATGTGCTTAAGATTTGTCGCGACTGAAGAGCTTCATCCATCGGTCAACTTCCCGGTCGCTCAGCAATTTTTCGTTGAATTTTTTCTCTTTGAACGAAATATGCCTGGATTGGGTGTGTTTGTTTTCCTGAGAGGCGCAACTGTTTTTTGTGAGCCGGAGTGCAAATGCCTCGGATTTAATGCACCTTGCACCGAATGCTGTTGCATACCTGCGAATCTCGTCGTCCGAACTTACAATAGTAACCATTTTTACTTTGGTGTTCAACGATTTTACGTAATCAATGATCCATAAATCGGCGCTTTTAGCAGCAGGCGTAAAAACAATATGGAGCGGCGCACCGGAAGCACTCTCCCTGGGTCCGCCTTTTCCATCGTAAACAACGGTGACCGGGCAACCGGTTTCCTGCTGAAAACAGAGCAGCTGTTTTTCTGTCTCCTGACGCAGAACATCAAGTGATACCGAATCAGGAGAGGGGTACAGCTTATGCAGTAAATTGTATCCGTCAACCACAATTTCGTTTCGTCCTCTAACCATGGTGACATCTGCCTTTAAAATATACGTAGCTGCTCATGTATAAAATAGCGGAATATTTTTTTTAGTGCATCCTTTTTTTATACATTTTGAGTGGTGAGTAGTGGTAAAAAATGGGTGGAAACGCTCTCTCTCCATGGTGTTTTCCTTTTTTTATGGCAATCCGCAGGCGAAATAAAGCGTTACGGAGAATAGTCCACCAGAACGACAGCTAACTCAATTATCATCATGGCCGGCTTTATAGGAAAAGAGAGACATGCCGTTGATGAGAAAGGGCGATTGATGATACCTGCCAGGTTTCGAAAAAGGTTCGGCATGGGTGCTGAAGCGGGTGTTGAGGGGAAAGCTGACGGGCATTCAGAAGGACTGTTCATTATGAAAGCGCCTGACCGCTCACTTGAACTTTATGAGCCGTTCATCTGGGCTGACATGGGAAAAACCATCTCTGCTCTTTCTGATTTCAACCCCGAAGAGCGTCTGCTGAAGATATTGATGTATGAAAGCCTTGATACTGTTGATCTTGACCGCCAGGGAAGGATTGCGCTGTCAAGGGAATTTCTTGAACATGCGGGGATTACAAAAGACGTTGTGATTATAGGTGCTGATACAAAAATGATTATCTGGGATCCGGAGCGACTTCTCGGTGTTTTGCGGGAGAGTGAAAGTAGATTTGCGTCTCTCGCAGGAAGGTATTTTTAACGCCGATGGTACAAGATATATATCACGAGCCGGTACTTGCTGCCGAGATTATTGCATTCCTTGTCAGAAAACCCGGGATATATGTTGACGGGACTCTTGGCGGCGGAGGTCATTCGCTGGCGATTCTTCGAGCTCTCGATGAGGCGGGTGCGCGCGAAGGGTCGGTACTCATAGGCATTGACCAGGATGATGCGGCTTTACGGGCGGCTGCCGATAAGCTCAAGGAGTATGAAGCGAGTACGGTACTGGCTAAAGGGAATTTTCAGGCAATCGAGAGTATCGTCCAGAGGGTATGC
This sequence comes from uncultured Chlorobiaceae bacterium, assembly GCA_903904495.1. Lineage (GTDB taxonomy): Bacteria > Bacteroidota > Chlorobiia > Chlorobiales > Chlorobiaceae > Chlorobium. The sequence continues at coordinate 27,082 of CAIVCU010000378.1, read as the reverse complement.
AGCGAAAAAGGGTTAAAGCCTAAGGTTGCAGGTATTCTGCTGGATCTGGGGGTATCGTCGTTTCAGATTGACACGGCTGAACGGGGGTTCAGTTATCTGCGGGATGGGCCTCTTGATATGAGGATGGACATGGATTCGCCGGTAAGTGCAGCAGAAATTATCAACACGTATGACGAGAAGGAGCTGGCAAGGCTTATCTACCGGTATGGTGAAGAGCCGAGAAGCCGCAGTATCGCAAAGTCAATAGTAACTTACAGGCTTGACCATGGGCCGGTAAACAGGACACAGGAGCTTGCCGACATTATCCGCGGCAACTTCACCGGAACGGATAAGATCATCAAGACCCTCTCAAGAGTATTTCAGGCATTGCGAATTGAGGTGAACAGTGAGCTTGAGGTGCTTCGCAGGGTGCTTTATGATGGCATTGAAAGCCTTGATGAACATGGCCGGATGGCGGTAATCAGTTATCACTCTCTCGAGGACAGGATCGTGAAAACCGTTTTTGCCGAGAAAGCAAAGAGCGATTGGGGCCCCAAAGGGGTCGGTTTGAGGGAGCCTCTCGAACGGGGCAGCATCTCGCTCGTAACCCGAAAACCTCTTGTCGCGACACAGGAAGAGACAGATGCAAACCCGAGAGCAAGAAGTGCGAAATTGAGGGTCATTGAAAAACTTTCACAGGGAGGTCACAGTGAATGGCAATAATGCTTTTTTTGATGCTTTAAGCACTCTTTCAGAGCGCCTCAAAGGGTTCAGGACAAAGATGCCTGCCGAGGCGGCTGTTGCCGGTCGATACGGCGGGGTGGAAGAGATAGCTCTCACCGGGGATGACTTTCAGGCCGGAGGTGCTGGTAACGGATTCAAAGAATCCGGGTTTAAGGAGCTGGTCAGCAATACGCTGAAATTTGATATCGGTGTGCTGTTGCGACTGAGGACATTTGTCTATCTTCTTGCCGGGACAGGAATTTTTCTTTTTCAGACCTATAACACTCTCGCCATAAAGAATCTTGCCCTGCAGAATGAAAAAATTCGCGAGCAGATACAGATGTCCGCGAGCGTGATTACATCACAGGATCTGAAAGTGCATGAACTGCACAGTATTCACAATATCGCTCAGGATGCAGCCTCACTCGGGCTTACAATGTCCAGTGCTCCCCCGGTTGAACTTGAGCCGTGAATGTTGCTGACCACATAAAGGGGGACTCATGAATGATCCTCGTAATATCCAGAGCAGGGATGATCATGAGTTCGGTAAGCGGCTTGGCATTCTGGTTGCAGTTTTTGCGGTTTTTATAGCAGCCATCATTGCAATGCTGCTTAATATCCAGGTTTTCAATGTTAAAAAATACAGGCAGAAAGCAGCCCGGCAGTATGAGCGTGTGATCACTGAGAAAGCGCAGAGGGGAGTTATTCTTGACCGTCAGGCACGCATGCTGGCTGAAAGTATTGAATCCATTTCCTTCTATGCTGAACCCGCAATTGTCCGCAATACCCCGCTCTTTAATGATAAAGGCAAGTCGGTTATTGATAAGACTACCCGGAAGCAGAGGGTTTATGATAACTCAGGGGCTGTTGCAGCCATTTTTGTGAAGCATTTAGGAGGCAATAAGGGCGTTTACCTTAAAGAGCTGCATCGAAGGACAGGGGTGGCGGTGCTGGGCAGGAAAATACCCGTTGTGAAAGCACTGCCTCTCATGCAGGAAAAGATTCCGGGAGTATGGTTTGACAAAGATCAGCAGCGTTATTACCTCAACGTTGCGGCTCAGGTGATTGGTGGTACAGACAACAAAAACGAGGGGAGCAGCGGGCTTGAACTGCAGCTCAACAGGGAGCTGAAAGGCATTGACGGGACGAAAATTTATCAGAGGTCAGCCGATGGGAAGCGTTATCCCGCGCCTGATGCCAAACAGCAGGATCCGGTAAAAGGCAACAGTGTTCAGCTGACTATCGATGCCGATATTCAAAGCATCGTTGAGGATGAGCTTGCAAAGGCGGTCAATAAGTTCCAGGCTGATGCCTCTTCGAGCATTGTCATGGATGTTCATACCGGGGAGATCATTGCTATGGCCAACAACCCGACCTTTGATCTTAACCAGCGATCGACCTGGTCTGCCGACAAGTCGCGCAACCGCGCTGTAACAGACAGTTATGAACCGGGTTCAACCTTTAAACTGATCATGGCATCTGCGGCTACAGAAGTTCTGAAAAGAAAAGCGGAAGACAGGGTGAACGGCATGAGGGGTATTATGCCGATCTATAATCTGTTTATCAGGGACCATGAACCATACGGAAATATATCGTTCCGTGAAGCTATCATGTATTCAAGCAATATTGTCGCTGCTAAGACCGCAATGGCTGTGGGGAGCGAGAAGTTCTATGCCTATACGATGAATTACGGGTTTGGACGGAAAACAGGCATCGGACTGATCGGTGAGTCGCCGGGAAGGGTCCGGCCTCTTGACCGGTGGGACAGAACCACGCTGCCCTGGATGGGATATGGCTATCAAATTATGGCTACTCCTCTGCAGATTTTGCAGGCTTATGCGGCCATGGCTAACGACGGGCAGCTGATGAGACCATATATTATAAAAAAGGTTATCAATGCTGAAAACAAGGTTGTATGGGAGAGTACTCCTAAAGCAGTCCGGAAAGCGGTGCTTCCTCAAACGGCAAGGTATCTCAGCAAGGAGTATTTTAAGGCGGTTGTGGACAGCGGTACCGCAAAAAGCGCTGCTGTGCCGGGCGTTACCGTTGCAGGCAAGACCGGGACAGCGAGACGGGCTGCCGGCGGCTCGTATTCAAAGCCGGCTTATGTTGCCTCATTTGTCGGGTATTTTCCTGTTGAAGCTCCCCGTTATGCCATTATTGTGGTTGTAGAAAATCCAAAAACGGCCTATTATGCCGCAATGGTTGCCGCCCCTGTTTTTTCAAGTATTGCCTCAAGAATGATTGCCTGCTCCGGGGAGATGCAGAAAAAGCTTGCTTTCCGTTCTGCGGAGCAGGCGGCTATTGATTCAGTTTCAACAGTTGCCGTTCCCGAACTGACAGGTCTTCAGGCACGGGATGCCCAGCGGCTGCTGAAGTGGCATAGCCTGGAGATGGATTCTTCGGGAGATTTGGATGGATGTGTTGCCCGCCAGAGTATTGCTCCGGGACAGAAGGTTAAAAAGAAGACGATTATCAAGGTGACGATTGGTTCAACAACTATGAAAAGAAACTCCTCATGGCTGCCCTGAAGGAGAGTTCCTTCCGTCATGAGCTGCCGCTGCAGGAGCTGCTGACGGGGATTACCTATAGTGCACTTGCAGGCAATACAAAAGCCGACCGGACAATCTGCATGGTGACCAGTGATTCGCGGGAGGTGGTTCCCGGATCGCTCTTTGTGGCAGTGAGAGGGTATTGTGCTGATGGGCACCGGTTTATCGAGAGTGCCATACTGAACGGAGCTGCAGCGGTTATCTGTGAGGAGCTTCCCGCCGGGACCAGTCAGTTGTGCCTCTATATCACTGTTTCAGATGCGCGGATTGCTCTGGCGGAGGCTGCCCGTATTTTTTATGGAAAGGCTTCTGACAGGTTGCTGATTATCGGGGTTACGGGTACAAACGGAAAAACCACCACGGCAAAGCTTATTACAGCAATGCTCAATGCCAACGGGATATCTGCAGGGTATATCGGGACCAATCTCTGCAGGATTGGAGATCGGGAGATTTCGCTTGACCGCACTACTCCTGAGGCGCATGGTCTTCATGCTTTTTTCAGCCAGATGCTTGAGGCTGGATGCCGGGCGGTGGTGATGGAGGTGTCGTCCCATGCTCTCGTTTTAAAGAGAGTGTACGGTATCAGGTTTCATGCGGCAGTGTTTACCAACCTGACTAGGGAGCACCTTGACTTTCATACCACCATGCAGGAGTATGCGTCGGCCAAGCAGCAGCTTTTTGATCAGCTTGCTCCGGGCGGGTTCGGGGTGTTTAACGGTGATGACTCTCATGCCTCTCAGATGGCTGCGAGGGTGGAGCGGGAAAAAATATACTGTTGTACCCTGCAGGACGGTGTTCGTCCGCCAATGACCTGCGGCAGGCTTTTTAAAGCCGATATTATCGAGCGAAGCATTGCCTGCAGTGCGATAGCCCTTCATTTTCCTGATGCCAGTATTGATATGAAGGTGAGACTTCCCGGGCTTTTCAATGTTATGAATGTGCTTGAGGCGGCAGCAGTCGGAGCGGGAATGGGTGTTGCGCCGGAAGAGATATGCAGCTCCCTTTCGGCAGTTTCGGCGGTTGACGGACGCATGGAGAGAGTTGGCGACAGCAGTACGGGGTGGAGCGCTTTTGTTGACTATGCCCATACCCCTGATGCGCTTTATAAGGCGCTTGGTGCCCTTCGGGAGCTTAAGCCGGAGGGCTCACGTCTTGTTGTGGTTTTCGGGTGCGGTGGCAACAGGGATAAGGGGAAGCGGCCTGAAATGGGCCGTATTGCTTCGGAAATAGCCGATGAGGTTATTGTTACCTCTGACAATCCGCGGGATGAGGATCCCGACACCATTCTTGATGAGATTGAACGGGGCATTGTCAGTGGTCATTACATGCGAATCAGTGACCGGACTGAAGCAATCCGGAGGGGCGTTTCGATGCTCAATCGGGGGGATATTCTACTGGTTGTGGGGAAAGGCCATGAAAAGTATCAGGAGATTGCCGGCAGGAAATATTTCTTTTCGGATCAGGAGCTGATAAAAAAGTATATGCAGTAACATTGTTCCGGGTATCCGGAGAAGGAGAATGAGTGACAGGAGTTTTGAGCGTTAATGATTTTCGAACTGTCGGAGAGGTTGTCATGGCAGGAGAGGGCTCTGTGCCCCTGGATATTGCCGATCCGAAGGTGGTTATTGATTCAAGAGAAGTGCAGGGTGGAGAGCTGTTTGTTGCCCTCAAGGGGGAGAAAACAGACGGACACCGATATATCGGCAGCGTTTTTGATAATGGTGCAAGCTGGGCTATGGTCAGCTGTGACTGGTTTGAGGCTCAGGGGTCAGAGGCGCCACCCGCTGGAAAAGGATTTATTGTTACGGAGTATCCTGCTGAAGGATTGCAGCAGCTTGCGGCGATATACCGCAGTACGTTTTCAATTCCTGTTGTGGCTATAGGGGGCAGTAATGGAAAGACCACAACAAAGGAGATGGTTGCATCGGTACTGGAAACCGGGTTCAAGGTTCAAATGAGCAGGGGCAACAGGAACAATCATCTGGGCGTTCCCCTCACGCTTTTTCAGCTCAGGCAGGATACCGGTATCGCTGTTGTCGAGATGGGGATCAACCATCCGGAAGAGATGGAACTCCTTTGCGACATAGGGAAACCTACACACGGGCTGCTGACCAATATCGGCCATGAGCATCTTGAGTTTCTTTTTGATCTTGACGGAGTGGCGAAAGCTGAACTGAAGCTTTTCGATGATCTTAGGAGGAGCGGTGGAATCGTTTTTGTGAACGATGACGATCCCCGGCTGAGGGCTGCTGGAGAGGGGCTGGCAGGAAGCATCAGTTACGGAACCAGTGACAGTTCAATGAACACCTGCTGGAGCCGGGATATTTCGGTGGAGGGGGATGGCCGTGTTTCATTTTTTTTATGTTCGGCTTCCGGCTCAGAAAAGGTCACCCTGAATTTTACCGGGAAGCACAATGTCATCAATGCTGTCGCGGCGGCGTCCGTCGGACTGCAGTTCGGTCTTTCCATGCGCCGGATCAGGACGGGGCTTGAGGCTCTTATTCCTGCAGAAGGCTGGAAACGGCTTGAAGTCATCGACCGTGGCGGGATCAGGATTCTGAATGATACCTACAACGCCAATTCGGATTCAATGCGTCTGGCGATCAATGCTCTTTGTGATATGCCGTGCAGTGGCAGAAGGGTTGCCGTGCTGGGTGATATGCTTGAACTTGGAGCGGCGGCAGATGTTGAACATGAAACTATCGGCAGGTATATTCAGCAGAGCCGGGTTGACATGTTGTTCTGCTATGGCGAAAAGTCGAGGTTGATATGCAGTGAGGCTTCCGTCTGCTCTCTTGGTCATTTTGAGAGCCGCGAAAAACTTCTGGCTGCCTTGCTTGATGTGGTGGAGGATGGTGATGCCCTGCTTTTCAAGGGATCAAGGGGCATGAGGCTTGAGACTGTTGTCGAAGCGCTTATCAACGCACGAACCATAATCAGTTAAGAATACGGTATGTTTTATTATTTGTTAAAGTATATCAACGATGTGTTTCACCCTCCTGTGCTCCGTGTTGTTGAGTATCTCACCTTCAGGGCAAGCGCTGCTGCGATTACGGCGTTGTTGATCAGCCTGTTTTTCGGTCCCGGATTTATCAGATATCTGAAAACCCGGTTCATTGAGCCGGTCAAGGAGGAGGCGCCTCCTGAACATAAAAAGAAAAAAGAGCTGCCTACGATGGGAGGGCTGCTTATTATTTTTTCCGTTGAAATTTCTGTGCTGCTCTGGTCGAAATTCAATGATCCACATGTCTGGCTTATCATGCTGGCGATGCTCTGGATGGGGGGGATCGGGTTTGTTGATGATTACCGGAAAGTGGTGCTTAAAATCAAAGGCGGCCTTTCGGCCCGTTACAAGCTTATCGGGCAGATCTCTCTGGGCCTTATTATCGGGCTGTACACCTGGTTTGATCCTGCTTTTTCGGTGTTGCTTTCGAGGACAACGGTGCCGTTTTTCAAAAATCTGATTCTTGACTACGGGGTTTTTTATATACCGATCGTCATGTTCATTATTACAGCAGTATCGAATGCCGTGAATCTGACAGACGGACTTGATGGTCTTGCTGCAGGTACTTCCGCTATTGTGGTGACCGGTCTTGGAGGGTTTTCCTACCTGGCGGGAAACGCCGTCTATGCCGTCTACCTCAATATTCCGTTTATTCCCGGAGGAGGTGAAGTTGCCGTTGTAAGCATGGCGATTGTCATGGCCTGTGTAGGCTTTTTGTGGTATAACTCGAATCCGGCTGAGATTATCATGGGTGATACCGGATCTCTTGCTCTCGGAAGCGCTATTGCGGTAATCGCTCTATTGATCAAACAGGAGCTGCTTCTGCCGGTGATTGCAGGTGTTTTTGTGATGGAAACACTCTCTGTCTCCCTGCAGGTACTCTATTTCAAATACACGAAAATGCGGTTTGGACAGGGACGGAGAATTTTTCTTATGGCACCTCTGCATCACCACTTTCAGCTGAAAGGGTGGGCGGAGCAGAAGATTGTGATACGGTTCTGGATTATATCAATTCTCTTTTTTCTTGTAAGCCTCATGACCTTAAAACTCAGATAATGACGATGGATTTCCAGGGTAGAAAGGTATCGGTTATCGGTGCAGGGAAGAGTGGTATTGCTGCAGCGGAGCTCCTTTGCAGTGCGGGTGCGGATGTGTTGCTCAGTGAGTCTGGCCGGATTGAGGAGCATGAGGTTCTGCGTCTGCAGAAAAAGAAGATATCCGTAGAGCATGAAGGGCATTCGGATAGGGTTTATGATGCGGATTTTTGTGTTATCAGCCCGGGAATTCCCCCGTATTCCCAGGTTGTGAAAAATCTGGAGTCAAAAGGGATTCACATTGTCAGTGAAATAGAGCTGGCCAGTCGTTTCTGCAAGGCGAAAATTGTCGGGATAACAGGAACGGATGGTAAAACTACCACTTCGACGCTGGTTCATCGTATCTGCGAGGCTGATGGCCTCCGGAACGGGTATCGCTCTTTCAGTGCCGGCAATATCGGGGTGCCTTTTTCTTCATTGGTGCAGGATATGACAGAAGGTGATATTGCTGTAGTTGAGCTGAGCAGTTACCAGCTGGAGCGATGCTTTACCTTCAGGCCGGATGTTGCCGTGATTACCAATATTACACCGGATCATCTCAACCGTTATGAAGGCGATATTTACCGGTATGCTGCGACGAAGTTCAGGATTTATGCGAATCAGGGTGATGCAGATACGCTTATTTATAATGAGGACGACGAGTTGCTGAGGGAGCATTTTGCCGGATGGGAATTCCCATTCGCGATTGTTCCGTTCGGATTGGAGCCTGCTGCCGATGGCGGGATTGATCGTCGTGAAGTTCTGGTTGACGGGGAGATGATTGTTGTGCGGACACCCGATGGTGACGACCAGGTTATTGAGACAGCAGAGTTTCTGAAAAACAGCTTTCGCGGGCGGCACAATATATCCAATGTGCTTGCGGCAGTTGCGGCGGCGAGGGCGCTGGGTATCGGTAATGAGGTTGTGCGTTCGGTGCTGAGAGAGTTCAAAGGTGTTGAACATCGTCAGGAGTTTGTCATGACGCTGAACGGAGCAAGCTGGGTCAACGATTCGAAAGCCACCAATATCAATGCCATGCGTCAGGCGCTTGAGTCTGTTCCGGGCACCTGTGTGCTTATTGCGGGCGGTCAGGATAAAGGGAATGATTATACCTCTATTGCCCGGCTTGTAAGAGAAAAAGTTTCACTCCTTATTGCCATCGGAGAGTCGCAGGGAAAGATCTCCGCTGCTTTTGAGGGTATTGTTGCGGTCAGTGAGGCGGGTTCGCTCGCTGATGCAGTGGCGCTTGCCCATGAAGCTGCAGTGGAAGGTGAGACTGTGCTGTTTTCGCCCGGGTGCGCCAGTTTTGATATGTTTGAGAATTTCGAGGATCGCGGAATCAAGTTCAAACAATGCGTTCATCAGTTACAACCATGCTGAATACAGATACAACATCCGGCTTCGTTGTGGTCAATCCTTCGGACGCACTGGCATTGCCTTCACGGGGAGAGGTAATTGCCGGAAAATTGCTGATGCTCATTGTAGCCATTCTCATGTGCATCGGAGTGGTAATTGTGTACAGCAGCGGAGCGGGGTGGGCTGAAACAAAATATTCAAGCTCCGAGTATTTTTTATGGCGCCAGCTGACTTTTTCTGTCATCGGCATCATCACTATTCTGCTGGTTGCGCAACTTGATTATCATTTTTTCTGGAAGACCAGCAAGATCATTCTTGTTGCAAGCATTGTTCTTCTGACCACACTTCTTGCCCTGAAGGCTATCGGACGTATTTCAGGTGCGGCGCGCTGGATAGGGTTCGGGCCGCTGAGATTTCAGGTGTCGGATTTTGCGAAATATGCCATCATCTTTCATTTTTCCAGGCTTATCACTGAAAAACAGAGTTATATAAAGGACCTCAATAACTCCTATTATCCCCTGCTCACCATTCTGATGACCGTTGTTGCTCTTGTGGCTTTTGAACCGAATTTCAGTACAGCATCGCTTATTGCTCTGATAGGGTTTATGCTTATGTTTATCGGCGGTGTCAATATGCGGCATCTGCTTGCGACGTTTTCGCTCCTGATTCCAATTGCGGTTGTGTTTGCCATTGCTGCGCCGTACCGGATGGCACGTCTGCTCTCATTTACCAGTAAAGATGAAAAAGTGATAAGCTATCAGGTCGTGCAAGCATTGATCGGTCTGGGAAACGGGGGGCTGTTCGGCCTCGGCATTGGAGCCAGCAAGCAACGGGATCTCTATCTGCCGCTCTCTTATAATGATTTTGTGTTTGTCGTTATCGGCGAGGAGTACGGGTTTGTGGGCGGGGTGGCGCTCATTGCGCTTTTTACAGGTTTTTTTGTCTGTGGACTTATCATCGCCAAGCATGCTCCCGATAATTTCGGAAAATATGTTGCCTGCGGCATCACCATGGCTATAACTCTTTTTGCCTTTATCAATATTGCCGTCGCCTGTCATCTGATTCCTACCACCGGCGTCGCGCTTCCTTTTATCAGCTATGGCGGTACAGCGCTGCTGCTCAACTCTCTAGGTGTCGGTATTCTTATGAGTATATCCCGCTACAAGAAACGGGCGATTGAAAAGAGTGTTCAGCCGGAAATGGCAGAGGAGGGGGCCGCATGAAGGTTCTTTTTGCGGGTGGGGGAACGGGAGGTCATTTATATCCTGCTGTTGCAATGGCCTCAGAGCTCCGGAAGCTGGTGGTGGACGCAGGGATTTCATTCGTCGGGACGGTTGCCGGCATAGAGTCGACCGAAGTTCCGAGACTCGGTTACAGGCTCCATCTTCTGCCGGTCAGAGGGTTGAAAAGAGGAGCATTTCTTGCAAATATCGCTGCCAATGCGGGAGTGCTCGCCGATTTTACTTCTGCACTTGGACGTGCGGTTGCCCTTATTGGTCGGGAGAACCCTGATGTAGTTGTCGGTACCGGCGGGTTTGTCAGCGCCCCATTGCTTCTCGCGGCTCAGCTTATGCGGAAAAAAACACTGATTCAGGAGCAGAATGCATTTCCGGGTGTAACGACAAAGCTGCTGTCGACACTTGCCGGCGAAGTGCATCTTTCTTTTGAAGAAGCCAGGAGGTTTATTGTCAATAAAAAGAGTGTCTTTGTTTCAGGCAATCCTGCGCGTTCGTTTGAATATCAGGATTCGCAGGTCGCAAGGCATGGATTCGGTCTGAACGCAGAGCGGCCCACCCTGCTTGTTTTCGGCGGCAGCCGGGGGGCTCGGTCGATAAATAATGCTGTGCTGCAGCGACTCAACGACATTACCGCGTCGGCTAATCTGATATGGCAGACAGGTGCACTTGATTTCGAGCGGATTAAGGATGCTGTTGCGCCGTCGCCTTACCTATGGGTAGCTCCCTACATTGAGGATATGGGGTCAGCCTATAGTGCGGCTGATCTTGTTTTGTGCCGGGCTGGTGCATCAACTATCGCGGAGCTGACCAATATCGGGAAACCTTCGGTACTTGTGCCCTATCCGTATGCTACCGGTGATCATCAGCGTTATAATGCCCGGGCGCTGGTCAAGAACGGGGCGGCGGTCATGATTGAAGATGGGGTGCTCGGTGAAGAGAGTTCGGTAAAAAATATTCTTGAGCTGCTGCGGGATCCGGAAAAACTGAAAAGCATGGGAGCTGCCTCCCTCAAACTTGCATATCCGGATGCGGCCCGTCAGCTTGCTTTGCGAATCATCGGTCTTGCAAAAAAACATTAAGGAAGAGAGCGTAACACACATGGAACTCGGAAAAACAAAAAGCGTTCATATAGTTGGAATCGGAGGTGCAGGAATGAGCGCCATAGCGGAACTGCTCCTGAAGTCGGGCTTCGGGGTTTCGGGCTCTGACCTCTCTTCCGGTGAGGTAACCGACAAACTGACCGAGCATGGAGCTGTGATCTATCGGGGACATCGGGCTGAGCAGATTGCTTCGTGCGATGTTGTTGTTTATTCATCAGCGATCAGGCCGGAAGAGAATATTGAGATCCTGGCTGCTGAAAAAGCAGGCATTCCTGTTATAAAGCGGGATGAGATGCTCGGCGAGCTCATGCGATATAAATACGGAATATGCATTGCCGGCACTCATGGGAAGACAACCACTACCGCCATGATTGCCACGATGCTTATCGAGTCGGGAGAGTCGCCAACCGTCATGATCGGAGGAATATCGGACTATCTGAAAGGCAGTACCGTTGTCGGCGATGGAAAGTATATGGTGATCGAGGCTGATGAGTTTGACCGCGCTTTTTTAAAGCTTACGCCGACGATTGCCATTGTCAACAGTCTTGAGTCCGAGCATATGGATACGTACGGAACTCTGGATGAATTGAAACAGGCGTTTATTGCTTTTGCCAACGAAGTGCCTTTTTACGGGCGTGTGATCTGTTGTGTCGACTGGCCGGAGATCAGAAAGATCATCCCGTCCATGAACCGTCTGTATACCACGTTCGGGATCGACGAGCCGGCCGATGTTATGGCAACGGATATCGTGCTTGAAAAACAGCGGGCTCTCTTTACCGTTCAGGCTTATGGCCGGGAGTATCGCGATGTCTGCATCAATGTGCCGGGTCGGCACAATGTGCTTAACGCCCTTGCGGCGTTTTCAGCGGGTATTGAGCTGGGTATTGAGCCTGAACGGCTGATTGCCGGCCTCGGCAGGTATAGCGGCATGAGGAGAAGGTTTCAGGTTAAATATGACAATGGCGCCGGATTAATGGTTGTTGATGATTATGCACATCATCCTTCCGAAGTCAAAGCGACCGTCAAGGCGGCTAAAAGCGGATGGATTGATTCCAAAGTTGTTGCTGTTTTTCAGCCGCATCTGTTTTCCCGCACCAGGGAGTTTGCGGATGAATACGGCTGGGCGCTTTCCAGGGCGGATATGGTGTATATTGCCGATGTTTATCCTTCGCGTGAAAAGTCTGAGGATTTCCCCGGCGTTAACGGGGATCTGGTTGCTGCGGCTGTTCGAAAGGCAGGGGGAAAGCATGTGGAGTATATTGCTGAAAAGGAGGCGCTTTTTACCGCTCTCGTGGAGCATATTGAGAATCGGAATATGCTTCTGTTCATGGGTGCCGGGGATATCACTCTTCTGGCTTCGAGAGTTGCCGGGGTGTGCCGTGAGAAAGCTTCCGGTAAATGTGAGTGAGTTCATGAAAGGATTTGAAATAACCTTTGCTTATGCCTGAACGGGAACGAAAGGAATATTCGGGTTATTACCCTGATATGGCTCCTCAGGGATCTTCTGAGGGCGGTGAAGGAGTGGAAAGCCGTTATGAGCCTGCGGCGGCTCATAACGGAAAAGCAAAAGTATTTATTTTTATCGTTGTGCTTGCCGGTTTGGCATCGCTGGCCTTTTATTCGATGCGATGGAAAAAGGAGGTAGTTGTCCGTGATATCGTTGTTGAGGGGGTTTCGAGTGCTGTCGCGAAGGAGTTTTCAACAGGCATGCTTGTCTATAAAGGCAGAAATCTCCAGGAACTTGATCCTGCTGATTTAAAAGCGAGGGTTATGCAGTTTCCTTATGTCAGGGATGCGGTGATCAGCAAGGAGCTTAACGGCATTGTCCGTATAAGGGTTCTGGAGCGGGTGCCTCTGGCGTTGACGGTGATGGATGGCAATATTATGGCTGTTGACACTGAGGGATTTCTTCTGCCGGGGAAAAAAGAGTTTTCAGCGCAGGTTCCAATATTGCTGACTGTTTCGGGCATCAGCCGGCTGAAGGCCGGAGGAAATGGTTTGCAGCGGCTTGACAGTCGTGACATAGAGGTGCTCCGTCAATTTCTTGATGCGCTTTCAAGGACTAATTATGCGCGCCTGCTCATTCGGGAACTCCACCTTCAGGGCAACAATATGACCTACTTCATCGCCGTTCAGGCTCCTACCCGTTTTATTGTCGGTAATGACGGGAACTTCAAGGAAAAGTTGAAAAAATTCGAGATATTTTGGCAAAAGGTTGTGTCGAAAAAAGGGTTTGGCTCTTATGAAAGCGTGGATATGAGGTTCACAGACAGGATCTTTACAATTGATGTTGTATCGCCCCAGGCCACGCAGGCTGGTCCCCAGTTATAATTATGCAGAAATAGAACAATGCTGAAAAGCAATATCGCTGTTGGTCTTGATATCGGTACTACCAAGGTGTGCGTCGTGGTTGCCGAAAAAGATGTGCTAGGAAAGCTCAATGTGCTTGGAAAAGGACGTTCCAATTCCGATGGCCTTCAGAGGGCGACAGTTGTCAATATCAACAAGACCGTGGATGCGATAAAGGCTGCCGTCGCTGATGCTGAACGGGAGTCGTCCATTCGCATTCTCGGTGTCAATGTCGGTATTTCCGGTGCACATGTCCACTGTATTCACAGTAATTCGGAAATAAGCATCAACCAGACCGGGATTGTCAATGATTCGGATGTAAAGCGGTTTCTGGAAAAGGCCAAGACCAATATCAGGTATCTGGATATTGATCATGAAATTATTCATGTCATTCCGCAGGAGTTTATTGTTGATGATCAGGAGGGACTGCTTGATCCGATAGGAATGGCCGGGACGACAATGAGAGGCAGCGCTTATATCGTTGTCGGTCTGAGAACAAAGATCCGCAATATCAAGCAGTGTGTCGAGAAGGCAGGGCTGGAGATCAGCGCGGTTACCTTTGAACCGGTTGCCTCCGGCATGGCCGTGATGAAGGAGCGTGAGAAGAAAAGCGGTGTGGTTGTCATTGATATCGGAGGCGGCACCACGGAGGTGGCAATCTATATTGACGGAGCGATCCGCTATTCTGAGGTCATCAAAGTTGCCGCAAATGATGTCACTCATGATCTGGCTCATGGCGTGAAAGCTCTTTACGAAGTCGCTGAAGAGTTGAAGATAAAGCATGGCTGTGCCTACGCTCCAATGAGCGGAGATGATGAGGATATTCTTATAGAAGGTATTGAGGGCCGTCCGCAGAAAACTTTTCCGAAGAGCTCGTTGACCATGATCATTGAAGCAAGGATGATGGAGATTCTGGAGCTTGTGCGTGATTCGATAAAGCGGTCGGGCTATTATGAATATATCAATGCCGGCGCAATAATAACGGGAGGAGGCTCCCTTCTGCCGGGTACCGAAGAGCTTGCCCATGATGTTCTGGCGCTTGATGTTCGAATCGGTTATCCTGAAGGGGTATCGGGCGGGATCAAGGGCTCCGTTAATAATCCGATGTATGCTACCGTTATGGGGCTCGTTGCCCATGCATTTCAGAACAATCTCTCGGAATATCATAATTTTTCATCTTCAGCAGAGGTGGTTCAGCCTGATATACCCGCACCGTTCACGGAGGAGCCGGAGGTGCATGAGCAGAATCCGGCGGCAAAGAAAATTGTGGACAGGATGAAGAAATTCTGGGATAATTTGTGATGAGAGATCAAAGAACGGCTTTTTAAAGAGGAGAACTGACCAATGGCATTTGAACTGGACCCCGGCCTGTTCGACAGTGACCAGGGTAAAGGGGTTACCATAAGGATTGTCGGCGTAGGCGGTTGCGGCGGCAATGCTGTAAATAACATGATTGACAGGAAAATAAGCGGCGTTGAGTATATCGTGTTTAATACGGACCGTCAGGCGCTCCTGAATTCGAAAGCTCCTCTACGGGTGCAGATAGGCAAGAAAGCTACAAACGGACTTGGTGCCGGAGCTGACCCGGCAAAGGGCCGGCAGGCTGCTGATGATGACCGCGAAATCATTGCGGCGCAGCTCAGAGGTGCCGACCTTGTCTTTATTGCCGCCGGCATGGGCAAGGGTACCGGTACAGGTGCTGCTCCGGTTATTGCCTCGATTGCAAGGAATATGGGCATACTCACTATCGGAGTTGTCACCCGGCCGTTCAATTTTGAAGGACAGGTGAAAGCCAAGATTGCTGACGGTGGAATTGCAGAACTGCGAAAATACATCGATACTCTTATTCTCGTTGAAAATGAAAAGATACTGAGTATTGCCGAGGAGGGGGTAAGCGCTACCGAAGCGTTCAACATGGCGAATGATGTTCTGTACAGGGCAGCTAAAGGTATTGCTGATATTATTACCCGTCATGGGCATGTCAATGTTGATTTTGCAGATGTCCGCAGCATCATGTCGGGAGCGGGAGATGCCGTTATGGGCTCTGCCGCCGCCGCAGGTGACCGCCGGGCTCTCAAGGCTTCATCGGATGCTCTCAACAGTCCACTTCTTGAAGGCGTATCGGTCAAGGGAGCCAAAGGCGTACTGGTCAATATTACCGGCGAGGTCACCATGCGGGATATGTCGGACGCGATGAACTATATTGAGGAGCAGGTCGGCAGTGAAGCCAAGATTATCAATGGCTATGTGGATGAACCTCAGGTATCGGGTGAAATCAGGGTGACTGTCATTGTTACCGGGTTCAAGCGAAAAGCGGAGGAGGATGGAAAGGACTCAGTTGTCCGACGTCCTGTCAGTCCGGTGCATGGTATCAGATCAGGTCAGGTTGCTCCATCCGTGAGACCGGCCGCTTCTCTTTATTCTGAGAGGCAGGTGGAGGATCTGCGTATTCCTGCTTATATAAGAAGGCAGTTGTCGATACATGATTCCCGTGAGGCCGGCACCAGAAAAAACAGCGCTCCTGATGACAGTCATAATCCTTTGAGCAGTAGCGGTTCCTCAGAGCGCGAAGATAAGATTGAGAAAGGCCTGTCAGATACCCCGGCGTATCTCCGCCGGAAGAATAACGGTGTCTGAATGTAATTTTAAACGAACATAAGGAGTTAATGAATTATCGTTCCCTGCCCGCAGAAGAAGCAGTAACAAAAATTAAATCCGGAGACAGGGTTTTTCTGCATACTGCGGCTGCAACTCCGCAGCGTCTTATCGATGCGATGGTTCAGCGTTCAGCTGAGTTGAGAAATGTAGAGATCGTCAGTCTTCATACTGAGGGTGATGCTGCCTATACAAGGCCTGAGTATCGTGAGAGTTTCAGATTGAATGCTCTGTTTGTCGGTAAAAATGTCCGTCAGTCTGTTCAGCATGGTGACGCTGATGCGATTCCGGTTTTTCTGAGCGAAATCCCCTTCCTGTTCCAGAATAAAATTCTGCCTCTGGATGTTGCCCTGGTGCATGTTTCGCCTCCGGACTGTCACGGCTATTGTTCGCTCGGTGTTTCAGTCGATGTCACCCTTGCTGCGGTCCATTCCGCAAAGCTTGTTATCGCTCAGGTGAATCCGAATATGCCTCGAACGCTTGGCGAAGGACTGCTTCATATGAGTAAGATCCATGCCATGGTTGAGGTGTCTGATCCCATTCTCGAAACGCCCAGACATGCTTTGAGTGATGTTGAGATACGTATCGGCAGCCATATTGCAACTATCGTTGAGGATGGGGCCACACTTCAGCTGGGCATAGGCGCTATTCCTGATGCTACACTTGCGTCGCTTTCAGGGCATAAGGACCTTGGCATTCATTCGGAGATGTTTTCGGACGGGATAATAGACCTTGTTGAGAAAGGTGTGATTAACGGCCGTAAAAAGCGGAGCCATAAGGAGATGATTGTGGCAAGCTTTCTTATAGGAACGAGAAAATTGTATGATTTTGTGGATGACAATCCGCTTGTTGCGATGCTGCCCTCGGATTATGTCAACGATACCAGGGAGATCAGGAGAAATCCCCGTGTGACGGCGATCAACAGTGCCCTCGAAATTGACATGACAGGTCAGGTATGTGCTGATTCGATCGGTCAGAAATTTTTTTCAGGCGTTGGCGGTCAGATGGATTTTATTCGCGGTGCGGCACTTTCTGAGGGAGGCAAGCCGATTATCGCGATGCCGTCGACGACAAGCAAGGGGTTGTCGAGGATTGTGCCGCAGCTGAAACCAGGGGCAGGTGTTGTTACGACCAGAGCTCATGTGCAGTATGTGGTTACCGAATTCGGTATTGTCAATCTGCACGGTAAAAATCTCCGGCAGAGAGCTGAAGCGCTTGCAAGCATTGCGCATCCTGATTTCAGGGAGGATATTTCCCGCGAGGCCCATAAGCTTTTCGGCTCATACGGCAAGGGGTATCTGTAACAGGTTATGCCGGTCTTACTGCGGCCTGACACCGATGATGCTGACCATGCGTCCGGTTATTCCATTATCGCGGCGATAGGAGAAAAACATGCTGCTGTCACCAAATGAGCAGAATTGAGATCGTTCAATATTTTGTGCGGGAATACCTGAGTCAATCAGCTGCCGGCAGTTTACCATGCCGAGATCAAGCATGTATCTCCCTTCATCGGTCGAAAAAGGGGAAGGCAGACAGCTGTCCGATGGAAATTCCCTTGCGACATCAAGACCAACCTCATAGGCGGCTGATGAAATTCCGGTTCCGATATAGGCGAAGCACTCTGCAGGAATGGAGTTAAAGTTTTTCTGCATGGCGGCAACGGTTTTCATCACAATCCGTCCTGCACTTCCTTTCCAGCCGGCATGAACCGCTCCTGTAGCATGATGCCGCGGGTCGAAAATCAGTACAGGATAGCAGTCCGCAGTGAAGATGCATAAATGGAGGTCTGTTTTGCCGGTAATGAATGCGTCGTAACCCTGGTATCTTCCCGGTTTTTCGGCTGTCAGTATTTCTGTGCCGTGAACCTGTTCGGAGCTGACCAATCTTTCGGGATTAATACCTGCCGCTGCGCAGAGCCTGAGGGTGTTTTCATGAACCATTTCCGCACTGTCACGGGTATTTATGCCAAGATTCAGAGCCGCATAGGGCCCTTTGCTTACACCGCCTGTTCTTGTGCTTTGCAGAGCGATGAGTTCGCCGAATTGTCTGAAGGAGTGTGGAACAATATATTCCGGCGTCATACTGGCAGGGTTTATCTGGTTTCTCAGCAAGAATATGCTCAAGGGTTCATTATTTCAGGAAGAGATAGTATCTTTGACCTCATGAAATATCACTACTGCAACTTTCTGATGACAGTATTGTGCAGAAGGTGATGCCGGTAAGCATGTTAACAAAGAGGCTCAACAATGACAAGAGCTGATAAGGAACGCTCCGGGGAACAATTCGGACGTTCTGTCCGTGCGATTTCCGATTATATGGGCATTGGCCTGCAGATTGCCGTGAGCTTTGTTTTTTTTGTATTTCTTGGCTATTGGGCTGACGGTAAGCTTGGCACTTCACCATTCCTGCTCCTTGCAGGTGTTGTTCTCGGGATGGCCGGGATGTCTCTCGTTCTTATGAAGGTAGTGCGCCAGGCTAATAAAAAAAAATAAGGCATGGAGAGTTTCATGCCGGTGTTAATTGATAAAGAAAAGGGAGATATGAAGCCATTGTTTGAATTTTTTATTAAGTTATGTATCTTGTCCGTCATTTTATGGGGCATTATTTTTGCAGAACTTAATCCCGGGAGTGTTGACTATCACTCGGTTTTTCTTGCATGGATAATGGTGGTTTCCAATACTGTTGCCGGTTATCTGCTTTTTGACTACGCACTTGACAAGGAATCAGCGGTATTCACCAAGTTCGTGTTCGGTGGCCTGACTCTCCGGCTGTTAGTGCTGATGGTGCTTGTCGCTGTTATCATTCTCAGGCACATGGTGGTCATCAACGACTTTGTCTTTTCATTCTTTGCGTTTTACTGTATCTATGTGATTGTGGAAATTCTCGGGTATCAAAAGAAAAACAAACAGAAAAAGAAAACTGCATGAAACGGGTAAACATCATACAGCCTAAGGCTCTTCTCAAGGTTTTTGCGATTCTTCTGCCTCTTCTGCTGAATGTCAACGGCATTGCCGTCGCAGCCAGTGAGCCTGCAGCAGCACTCTCTCCGCAGACAGCCGGAGCAGTTGCAGCCGCTCCTGCCGCCGCTCCTGAAGAGGAGAAAGCCGGCGACGTCATCATGCATCATATTCTCGACAACAGTATTTTGTCGTTTGAGCCCTTTGGCGAAATCTCCCTTCCAAAAATCCCTCCAGTGGCCGGGATTGATATTTCCATAACAAAGCATGTGGTGATGCTCTGGGTTGTATCGGCTTTGCTTCTGATTGTTTTTTCAGTGGTCGGCGGCAAATACAAGAAAATGAATGCCCGACAGGCTCCGAAGGGATTGGTGAATGCCATGGAGGCGCTTGTAGAGTTCATCCGGCTTGATGTGGCTAAGGCTAACATCGGCAAGGGTTATGAAAAGTATCTCTCTTATCTTCTGACGGTATTCTTTTTTATTCTGCTCTGCAACCTTCTGGGACTTGTTCCCTATGGATCAACAGCTACAGGTAATATCAACGTTACGCTGACGCTTGCCACCTTCACTTTTTTCCTTACACAGATTGCAGCGCTTAAAGCTCACGGTGTCAAGGGCTATCTTGCGCATCTTACAGGCGGGACTCATCCGGCGCTCTGGATCATTATGATTCCGATTGAATTTATCGGCTTGTTTACCAAGCCGGTTGCTCTTACCATACGGTTGTTTGCCAATATGACGGCGGGCCACATTGTGATTCTCAGCCTTATCTTTATCAGCTTTATTCTTAAAAGCTATATCGTTGCTGTCGTCATGTCGGTTCCATTCTCGATATTCATCTATCTGCTTGAGCTTTTTGTGGCTTTTCTTCAGGCATTCATATTTACGATGCTCTCCGCACTGTTTATCGGCCTTGCTTCGGCACATGAAGGTCATGATGAACATGAGGCAGGAGTTGCCTCACATTAAAATGGTTTAAGGATTATTAGGTAATAACTCTTATTTTCATGCTTTTTATTGACTGGTTTTAATACACACTTACAAAAAAAATAAACGGGGGTACAACAAGATGGAAGGTTTAGGTTTGGGTTATTTAGGAGCCGGTGTCGGTGCCGGTCTTGCTGTTATCGGCGCTGGTCTTGGTATTGGTAATGTGGCGGCATCTGCAGCTGAAGGCGTTGCCCGTCAGCCTGAAGCGACTGCAGATATCCGTACAACCATGATTATTGCTGCAGCTCTTATTGAAGGTGTGGCTCTTTTCGGTGAAGTTATCTGTGTGCTTCTTGCCCTTAAGTAATATTGAGTAGCCTCAAGGACTCAATACAGAAGATATCTCGATTGCGGCTGATTTTATTTCATGTCGCAATCGGGCTTTATTAAACGTTAACGGAAACATTGTTCATGCTTACGTCAGGAATTATACTTCTTGCCGGTAGTCTTCTGAGCCCGAATCCCGGTCTTATTTTCTGGACTGCGATCACTTTTGTGATTGTGCTGCTTATTCTCAAGAAGATTGCCTGGGGACCGATCCTCAATGCTTTGGAAGAAAGGGAAAAGGGCATTCAGTCATCCATTGACCGTGCGCATCAGGCAAAGGATGAATCTGAAGCTATTCTGCGTAAAAACAAGGAACTGCTTGCAAAAGCTGATGCTGAATCCGACAGGATTATCCGTGAAGGAAAGGATTTTGCCGAAAAACTCCGTTCGGATATATCGGTAAAAGCTCAGGCGGAAGCTCAGAAAATGATTGCCTCAGCAAAAGATGAGATAGAGCAGGAAAAACGCCGTGCGCTCGATGTGCTGAGAAATGAGGTCGCTGATCTTGCCGTCAAAGGCGCTGAAAAAATTATCAAGACCACTCTTGATGCAGATATTCAGAAGAGGATCGTTGACAGCATGATTCAGGATCTTTCAACAAAACGTAACTGAAAAAGGTCACGACATGTCAAGTGTAATTACAAGCCGACGATATGCTTCCGCTCTTCTCTCAGCAGCTGAAGAGGGTAACTTTCTCGATCAGATTGTAGAAGAGCTTCAGGTGATTAAGGTTGTTCTTGAACATTCCCGCGATCTCGTTCAAGCAATGCGCAGTCCGCTCGTCAATGGGGATAAGAAAATTCACATCCTTCAGGAAATTTTCAAGGATTCCATCGAGGAAAAAATGTTCCTTTTTTTAAAGCTTGTTGCCCGGAAAAAACGAGCAGGACTTCTCCCTGAGATTATTGACGAGTTTCAAATCCTTCTTGACGAGAAAAGAGGGATAATCAATGTCGGTATTACCAGTGCGGAAAAACTTTCCGAAGAACAGTCCGGCGAGCTGATCAGGCGCCTTGAAGTCTATACAGGCAAGAAAATCAGGCCCAGTCTGGCTGAAAATGAAAGCCTTATCGGTGGTGTTTCTGTTAAAATCGGTGATACCATCTTTGATGGCAGCATCAGTCATCAGCTTGAGATGTTCAGGAAGGCACTTGTTGCCGACAAGGCATAAGCTGTTGTGATGGTCTTAT
The DNA here is from genome assembly GCA_903904495.1 of uncultured Chlorobiaceae bacterium. Taxonomy (GTDB): domain Bacteria; phylum Bacteroidota; class Chlorobiia; order Chlorobiales; family Chlorobiaceae; genus Chlorobium. The sequence goes on along the minus strand of CAIVCU010000378.1, from coordinate 5,587 downwards.
GACATTCAAAATGTGAATAGCCTGCTTCTGCAGGCTATTTTTTTAAACTTTTTTGCAGTACTTTTAAAGACGCTGTAAAATTCTGCAGCATTAAGGATTCGGGGCTTTAGCTCAGTTGGTAGAGCGTCTCGTTCGCAATGAGAAGGTCAGGGGTTCGACTCCCCTAAGCTCCACAACAGGTTTGTTCTGTTTGTTCCTTTCTCTGTATCTGCACGTTGCCTTCTCTGACCATCGGGCCAATAACAGGTATTGAAAATCTTCCAGTAATTGCTGTAAAGAGTTCGGTTTCTTTTTCTGCAGTTTTGTATTATACGGTTCTGATTTCACAAAAAGAGGATAATGGAGTTGCTTTATGCGGGTTGACAGATTTGTTTCACGTTCTGTATCGATAGTGTTTACGATAGGGGTATTGATGAGTTCAGGGTGTTCTTCTTCCAAGCCCGCAGCTGCTCCCACGGCAACGGTCCTTGTCACCGAGGGCTATGAAAAAGCGGCGAGGATGTATGGAAAAAAGGATTATGATGGCGCAGCTCTCACGCTTGAATCACTGCTTGTGTCCTCTCGGGCAACAGCTCTTGAGGATCATGTGCTGTTTCTGCTTGGCGAGACATATTACCAGTCCGGTCAGTATCTGCTCTCTTCAGATATATTTTCACGCCTGTTGAAACAGGTGCCTTCGACTCCATATGCTCGGACAGCCCAGTTTCTGATTGCAAAATCTCATGAAAAACTTTCTCCGCATTATGAGCTTGACCAACAGGAAACCATTAAAGCAATAGATCAATTCTCCGTTTATATGGATCTCTATCCGGCACCGGATGATTCAAAGATTTTAAGCGATGTTGAGACTTACAGGGAGCTTTTGAAGATCAATCCTGAGAATCCGGTGTACAAAGAGCGTTATGCGAAGGCTGCCGCAGAACTTGGTAAGGTGGATTCCCTGAAATACGCTGAAAAGGCAATTCCCGTACTGAGAGATAAACTGGCAAAAAACGCATATTTCATTGCACGGCAGTATGTTCAGCTTAAAAAGTATAAAGCTGCCGTTATTTTTTATGACGAGATATTGAAGCGGTACCCTGATACCGGATATGTTCAGCAGGCATGGGCAGGGAAAATTGATGCGCTTATAAAACGGAAAAAATGGTTTGAAGCCGGACAGGTGCTTGATCAGTATCTCCAGATTTACCCTGACAAACAGCAGGAAATGAGAGGAGTCCGAGAAAAAATAAATCAGAATCTTAAAAACAACTGACCGGAGGCGACAGGTGCATCTGGCGGTTTTTGGCGGGACCTTCGACCCGCCGCATAATGGTCATCTTGCTCTCTGCCTCTATGCAAGAGAGCTTCTCGAAATCGACAGAATTATTATTTCGGTTTCGAATAATCCCTTTAAGCATAACAGGGGCGCTGCCGACGAACATAGAAAACGTATGGCAGAGTGTCTCTCTTCGGAAATCAATCTGACCGGATCCTGCTGTCAGGTCAGCGGATGGGAGCTTGAAAAACGGCAGCCATCCTATACGGTTGATCTTCTCAACTATGTGCACCAGCTCTATCCCCACGACAGCGTGACCCTTCTTGTCGGTGAAGACAGTTACAGGGAGTTTAACATGTGGAAGGAGTATGAGAAACTGTTTTCCCTGTGTGATATTGTTGTGTTCAGAAGATCTTCAGCAGAGGGAAGTGCCTCTCCTTCAGCTGCTTCATCGGAGAACGGATCTATAGCGGTTATTGATTTCGGCTATGAGGTTTCGTCAACTGAGATTAGGGAGCTTGCCGCCGCCGGGCAAAGTATTTCCAGGCTTGTTCCCCCTGCGGTACATCGTTATATCATAGAGCATGGTCTTTACAGGTAACCTGGTTTTCTACATTGACTCGGGAGCTGAAACGCCGAGAATCCTGAATCCGTTGCGCAGTACCTGACGTGTTGCCAATGCAAGAAAGAGCCTTGCCTTCATGGTATCCGGCTCTGCTTTGATAATGGGGAACTCCTGATAGAACCGGTGAAAGAGTTCAGCCACAGAGTGCATGTACTCCACCATTTTTTGTGGTTCCAGCAGGCGCACGCTGGTTTTTATCATGTCGGGATAATCAAGTAAAGCAAATCCAAGCTGAAGTTCAGACGGTGAGGTGAGTAATTCCAGAAGCTTGTGATCCTCACTGGACGCAGGATCAAATCCGGTTTCCTGCAGTGCCATTCGTAAGAGGCTGCAGATTCGTGCGTGGGCGTACTGAAGATAGAAAACCGGATTTTCCTTGGATTGCTTTTTTGCCAGTTCGACATCGAAGTTCAAATGTGAATCTTTACTGCGCATAATAAAAAACAGTCTTGTAGCGTCAGCACCTACATCATCAATCAGGTCGTCAAGGAGATCAGCATTACCTTTGCGTGTTGACATTTTAAGGGTCTGCCCGTCGACAGTTGTTGTTACAAACTGATTGATGGCGATTTTTATCCGCCCGGTATCGTATCCGAGAATTTTCAAAGCCTCGATGACATCAGGATATTCATCAATATGATCGGCACCGAATACATTGACGATCATTGCGTATTTGCGCTCGAACTTTGATATATGGTAGCCGATATCCGGCAGACGGTAGCTCGGTTCCCCTGATGATTTGACTAGTACCTTATCCTTTTCCTGGCCGAGTTTTGTTGTCAGAAACCATGTGGCACCATCGTAATCGGCAATAAATCCGTTCTCCCGCAGTGCATCAATGACTCTCTGGTTGGCGGTTATGCCGGCTGCATCGGGGGTGTAAAGAGTATGCTCGTTAAAAAAAGAGTCATGACGGATGCTGAGCCTTGCGAGAGTCTTTTTTATGGAGCTGAAAATGATTGCTTCAGCACTGTTTTTAAAGGTCAGCACTTCGTCGTTTTCAGCAAGAGCCGCACCATGTTCGTTGTATATCTGTTCAGCGATATCGCGGATGTATTCGCCCTGGTAATGGGTGTCAGGAAACTCTATCGTTTTGCCGCACAGTTCCTGATAGCGCAGGCGGACCGACTCTCCGAGAATCTGCATCTGCCGGCCGGCATCGTTGAAGTAGTACTCTCTGGTAACCTCGTAACCCTGTGATTCGATAAGATTTGCAATGCAGTCTCCCAGTACGCCGCCACGGCCGCGTCCAATGGTCAGCGGTCCGGTAGGATTGGCACTGACATATTCGACAATCGCTGTTTTCCCTTTTCCGACTGTGCCTTTTCCATAGGTATCGCCGTCTCGCAGCACCTGCCGGAGAGAGCGCATGATGAAGAGGGAGGTCAGATAAAAATTAATGAAGCCCAGCCCTGCCACTTCGATTTTAGCAATGGTATCGGGGGGAAACACAAGATGCCCGATAATTTCATGCGCAAGTTCACGAGGGTTTCTTCTGCACTCTTTCGCTGTAAGCAGGGCTATGTTTGTCGAAAAGTCTCCGAACTTTTTGTCGGCAGGCTGTTCAATAATGATCTGTTTATCGGTATCAATACCTGCCGAGCGGAGTGCGCTCTGGATGACAGGAAGAAAAAATTCATGCATGTTGGTTCTTTTATAATAGGGTCGCGGGTTGATTCTTATGGAATATCCTGCAAAGATCATCGATAGCGAGCTCTCTGAAATCGGCGATAATCCTGACAACATTGTCGAAACTGCTGAACGCATCAGCACTGTTCGTCGTTGTTACAGCAATACATTTTATTCCGGCTTTTCTGGCGGCTTCAACTCCGGGAAGTGCATCTTCAAAGACAATACAGGCAGAAGGATCGACCTCCAGCAGTTCGGCGGCACGTAAAAAAATATCCGGATGGGGTTTTCCGTTTCGAACTTGAAAGGGGTTTACAATTGCCTGGAATGTATCTGTAAGGTTTAAAAGACCGAGCACATAGTCAATATTTCTGGGACCGGCACCGGTGCCTATGCCAAGCCGGATCTCCCGTTCAGCTGCAGCGTCGAGAAACCCGGGGAGGCCGGGCATGGGTTTGATGAGGTCGCGGGACATGACCCGGTAAAGGAAATCCTTGAGTTCCGTAAGTCGTTCGGCTTCAGCCTCACTGATTTTCGGGTCGAGAAAGTAGCGAAGCACATCGAGCCCTTTCATTCCTGCGGTTTCCACCAGGTATCGCTCGGCATCGAGCCCTTCAAGGCCGTAATCTTTGAAGAGTTCCACCCAGGAGTCGGCATGGAAACGCATATTGTCGGTCAGAACCCCGTCCATATCAAAAATAAAGGCGAGTTTGTTGTCGGTCGGCATGCCGTTCATAGATAGTTGCATCAGGTTGTTTCGCCAAGTTTCATGGCGGTTCTAACTTCCTGCATTGTATGGTTGGCAATAACTTTTGCTTTTACCTCACCTTCAAGCAGAATGCTTTTTACAAGGTCCATATGTGACTGATAATACTGCCGTTTTTCAATCAGCGGTGCGAGCTCCAGGGAGATATTTGCGGCACAGAGTTTTTTGCAGTCCACACAGCCAAGCGAACCGGCACGGCAATCCGCTTCTATGCTGGAGAGTTGTTCAGGGGAGGAAAATTTTGCGTGGTAGCTGAACACTGTGCAGATTTCAGGATGGCCGGGATCGTTTTTACGGATTTTGGCAGTATCGGTTACCGCTGTGCGCATTTTTTTCAGTACCTCTTCAGGGCCGTCTGCAAGCAGAATAGTATTGCCCAGAGACTTGGACATTTTTGCCTTGCCATCGAGACCCAGAAGACGCGAAAATTTTGTGATTTTAGGTTCCGGTTCGGGAAAGACGTCCCCGATAACAGGATGCGGGTAGTGATTGTTGAATTTACGGGCTATCTCTCTGGTAATTTCCACATGAGGGATCTGGTCTTCACCTACAGGGACGACATTGCCTTTGTAAAGGAGGATGTCGGCGGCTTGCAGCACAGGATAACCGAGATGGCCGTAGACTAGCGATTCCATATTAAGATCACGAACCTGCTCTTTGAGTGTAGGGTTTCTTTCAAGGCGCGCAGAGGTGATCAGCATGGAGAAGAGCAAAAAGAGTTCAGCATGTTCTTTGATCTGCGACTGGCGGAATACCGGACTTTTTTCGGGGTCTACACCAGCGGCCAGCCAGTCGATCAGCATGTCAAGGGTGTTGCTGTATATCTCATCGGTCTCAAGAGATGTCGTGAGGTTGTGATAATCAGCTATGAGAAAGCAGGTTTCATAGACCTTTGAACCGTTTTCGTCAAGCAGATTCTGTTGTTGAACCCAGCTTTCAAGGGCTCCGGTATAATGACCGAGATGGAGTTGGCCTGTGGGCCTCATCCCGCTTAAAATTCGTTGTGCTGCCATAAGATAATTGTTGCTCGTTTCAACCGGGGAGTGTGCGGTTGATTCAGGCAAGTCAAGGGCGTTATTATTTAAAGCTGTAAATGCCCAAGAAGTTATAACAGTTGACAGAAAGATAAAAGAGCTTTATTTGTTTTTTGTTTTCATAGCGCTATATTATCGAACTTGTTTTTGATATTCTTGACAGAAGAAGCTTTCAAAAACTGATATATTAGAGAGTAAGTCCTATACAACACTCGGTTGCCCAACCATGTCAGATCCGGAAGGAAGCAGCATCCGGTAATTTGAGTGTGTGATAT
>CAIVCU010000377.1 GCA_903904495.1 uncultured Chlorobiaceae bacterium | reverse complement strand
GTCCACTTCAAAATAACGCTCGTAGTCGCCGCTTGTAGCTAATGCTCCGGTATAGAGAGGAATTGACGCAATCGTTCGATTTTTATGACGAGGATCCTGAATCCCGATCATCCAGGGACTCTCGTCAAACTTTGGACCCACAACCCGTATATCTCCTGCAAGATTGACGTACCCATTCCTGACACCTTTACCATGCACCAAAGCCGCAGCCCGATCAGCAGCATACTCCTTACCAAAGCCTCCAAAATCGAACTCCATACCGACAACAGGCAATCGAACGAAATTGCCTTGACGATCAACACTCTTCCAGTTAATCAAGCCACATTGTCTCGACAATACGCTCTGATCGGGAACAACCGCACTACCAAAATCCCAGGAATGGCGCAAAACACCAGCAGTAATATCAAAGAGTCCCGCGCTGCTTTCATACAAAGCATCAGCATACTGAAACAGGGAAAGGGTCTCGTCATCACACTCAACCCAGTCATGTCCCGCTGCAGCATTGATCCGCGAAACGATACTATCTGCCCTGTATCGGGAGAACTTATGTTCTATTCTCGAAACTTCTTCAATGGCACACCCTGCAATTGACTTCGCCTCCTCTTTATTGCCTGCGGCAATAACCACTTCACAGCCACCTCCCATAGCTTCAAATCGAAAATGAAAGCTATCCATGCCATTTTTCATACATTGTTAACCCTTTAGATTTTTCTCGATAAACCGACCTGAATGCTTCTGGCGATAAACAATGCCAATCCGGCATCATCGTTCAAGCTGCCAAAAGGGTTAGTGCTTGTTACTATTTTCTGTTGAGAGGCTTCCCTGAAGCGTGTATCCGCGGGAAAGATAATCAGACTTCTTTGAATTAACTCCGATCCTATCCCATGCCGTTCTTGCAATTCCAGTACTATCTACTGATTGGCGCTCCTGATAATGCAAACATTTATAACCGACATTTCCTCGTTCCGGTGCAGTTTCAGGACAGGTAAACCCCAAAGATGGTAATGCCAATGCAACTTATAGAAAAGCTTTTCCAACAATTGTTGACTTCGTTGTCGAAATCGATAACATGGGGTTTCTAATACGTTTTTACGTCAATTGAGCCATAGCCAACACTACCAATCCTTAGAAACCTGAAGCAGCAAATTTATACTTCGAGAGCATCAGTCTCATTAAGTCATAGCTTTAGGTATATTACTTCCAGTCACGACTCAATGTTGAAGCAAATGATCTGCAGTTCATGAGAGCGACATCAAAATCTTAATCCTGCCTTTATTCCATACTCTGTAGAAGTATTTGCAGGTTCCACAACTGAAATCGTCTTCTTTTTATTATCTGAATCCGTAACAATAATGGAATCAGCTTTTGATGTCTTGATATTCCAATAACGACAATACGGTTCAAATGAGAGGCAATATGCATTATTGATTCTCCTCATAATCTGTAGTGATACTCTGAAGCCATACCCGTCCTTTTGATCATTGGTAAACTGATTTGATGAAGTAACCCCATTGATTCGCATATCCTTTGGGATTAAGGTAATCTGGGTACCGGCAATAAATAAGTCGTATTCTAGCAATCCACCAATCATCCAGCTATTATCAAAAGAAGAAGAGAGCTCAATCCCAACAGGAAAATAATAGTAATTTGCCTCCCTGTCGTAACCATAGGCGCCAGATGACGAAATCATACCTTCCGACTTGTCGGAAAGTCTTCTATACCCTAATCCCACATAAGGAGTTACCAGCTTCTGCCCGGCATCAGATAGATTTTTACCAATAAGAATTCGGGCATCAATCATGGCATCAGGTGTGTTTTTTATAGCTCCTGTAGAGACCGACGAGTAATTGATTGGGCCCCAGGTTGCCTGCACCTCCGCTTTCATCATGCTAATAGGGGCGAGATACTCTTTTCGAAGAGAATAAGAAACCGCCAGACCATACATTGAACCCCTATCCTCCATATACCCGGGTTCTTTATAGGTTATATGCGATATTGTTGGTTCTATTTCAAATGACGTTGCCTCAATGGAAGATTCAGCATATAGAGTCCCGAAAGCAAACAATAGTAAACCAACGGTAAAAGCTGCCCGTATTATTAAACATCGCATAGTCCTAAACGTTAAGAGCTGAATTGCAATTATTCATTGAATACCGCAAGAACACACCATCATGAATGCTTCTTGCGCTAAAAACTTAACGTTTATTTCTTTACGATCTAAATATTTCAAAGAAGCAACAACACGACTAATCCAACACAGCCTGATAGTTTCGAAAAAATCCCCTCAACTTGCAGCGGGAGTCCCTGACTTGCATTTGATTCTTTACTATTAGAAAATAACCCAGGAAAGGATTCCAAGTATTCCCACTCCCACTATGGCTGGTGCAGTGTCACTATTTCCACCCCCTGAAGTAACAACAGGTATTTGAACTGTAGTTGCAATTGGCGCTTGATCCGTGTAAAAATCGTAGGGTGTGGAACCAGCAAAATGATTACCTGCTAAATCATTAACTGATGTCTGCCCAAAAGTAACAAAGTAATGAGTACCATACGCCAAAGCGTTGGTATGGTGTATCGTAAGAGTAGAACCTGAGATTGAAATAGTTTCAGTCAGAGGGTCATCAGACGTTGCCACTACTGTGCCTGTAGAAGAATCACTGTGGATGGCAATCGCACCAG
>CAIVCU010000376.1 GCA_903904495.1 uncultured Chlorobiaceae bacterium | reverse complement strand
TTATTTAATAATAAATACTTTTGCCGGCGCATTAATCCCCTATTGTTTTATTATACAGCATGAAAGCCCTTACCTTCGGCATTTGAGTATGCTATAAGGTAACGGAAAACCTCTCAATCCAGAATACTTTGAACAGTATGGATATCACGTTCAGCAAATTGTCAGGAGCTGGCAATGATTTTATTGTTATCGACAACAGAAACCTTTCCATCACACTTTCCACAGAACAGATCAGGGCACTATGCACAAGGAGAACAGGAATAGGTGCTGATGGACTTATTCTCATTGAACCTTCTGCATCTCATGCATTCAGCATGAAATACTACAACGCAGATGGCTTTCTCGGCTCAATGTGCGGAAACGGAGGCAGGTGTGCCGCATATTTTGCGTATACCATAGGAATTCCCACTACCTCTGTCAACGGCTATGCTTTTGAAGCCAACGGCAACCGCTATGACGCCAGGATTACCGGTACTGAAACCGTCAGACTACGGATGCTTGCTCCTGAAGAGTTCAGAAACAACATGGAAATTGAAGGTATGGTCTGCCACTCTGTCAATACCGGTTCTCCACATGCCATTATTTATACCTCAGACCTGCAAACCGCAAGTGTTAACGGATCAGGACGCATCATCAGACACAGAACCGATATTTTTCCCGAAGGTACCAATGTCAACTTCATCGAGATCACCTCTCCCGACTCCCTTTCCATCCGTACGTTTGAGCGCGGCGTTGAAGATGAAACCCTTGCCTGCGGTACCGGAGCAGTTGCAGCTGCACTGATGAGCTATCAACTTGGCATAATTTCCAGCACAACAGTTCACGTCACCGTAAAAAGCAGAGATATCCTTGAAGTCCGGTTCAATGAAGCAATGGATGAGGTATTCCTTACCGGACCTGCAAAAATCGTCTACAAGGGCAGTTGTTCAATTGATTAAATTCAGAACCTCTCCGCGCACATTGCAACTATGCTTATGAAACAGAGCCCCCTTTCCGAAAATATTTCTTATAACACCTCTCAGACGCAGCTTGAAGAAGCGGCAGCTATCATTAAACTTGATCCGGCTGCTTTTGAACTACTCCGGCACCCTTTACGGGAACTCCATATTACCATAGCGGTAAAAATGGATAATGGAAGCACAAAAATTTTTCAGGGGTTCAGGGTACAGCATAACGATGCGAGGGGGCCGAACAAGGGAGGAATCCGCTTTCACCCTGATGAAACTATTGACACCATAAGGGCATTGGCCTCATGGATGACCTGGAAAACCGCAGTCATGGATCTTCCGCTCGGCGGAGGAAAGGGAGGAATTATCTGCAATCCGAAAGCCATGTCCACCGGCGAACTTGAACGGCTTTCACGTGCCTATATTCGCCAGCTTGGCAGCTTCCTCGGCCCTGAAAAGGACATTCCTGCCCCGGATGTTTACACAACGCCACAAATAATGGGGTGGATAGCTGATGAATACTCCATAATGCAGGGCAAGAACTCGTTCGGGGTCATCACCGGCAAACCGCTCGCACTTGGTGGCTCTGCCGGAAGAGGTGATGCCACTGCAAGAGGGGGCATCTATTGCGTACGGGATGCCGCAGAAACCCTTGGCTTGAACCCTGCCGGAGAAAGAGCTGCCATCCAGGGTTATGGGAATGCAGGGTCTTTCGCCCATAAGCTTGCCCTTGAACTGCTCGGAATGAAGGTGATTGCAGTTTCTGATTCTAAAGGGTGCATTTATAACCCGGATGGATTTCTCTATGACGCGCTCATGGAGCATAAAAAAACGACAGGCTCGGTATCCGGTTTTCCAGAATCTGCAGCCATTTCAGACAAAGAACTTCTGGAACTTGACGTTACAGTACTCTTTCCTGCAGCACTTGATTCGGTTATAACAGAAACAAATGCTCCTGATATCAGGGCTAAAATCATAGCGGAACTTGCAAACGGACCGACCACCCCTGAAGCCGACTCCATTCTATATAATAAAGGCGTTTATATCATTCCCGACCTCCTCTGCAATGCCGGAGGCGTAACCGTCTCATATTTTGAAATGGTACAGAACTCCTATGGATACTTCTGGGAAGAGGAACAGGTGCAGCAGCGTCTCGAAAAGAAAATGAAAACCGCTTTCATGGAGGTACAGCAGACAAGCCAGACCTATAAGGTCCATAACCGACTGGCTGCGTACATTGTAGCTGTTAAACGAGTGGCCGAAGCCATGAAGCTGAGAGGGTGGTATTAGGTTGGGTTCAACCACCGCACCTTGGCGGCTAAAACCGGAGAAAAAAGCATAAACAGAACACCGAAAACCATCACTCCGCCTTTGGCAATGTTGTAGTCATAAAGAATGCGCTCCAGCGAATAACCGAAAAAGTAGCCGAGGGTGAACTCGAAAATGAGCGTAAGCACCACCCATAGCGCGCCAACCTGAAGCTGCTGCCATCGTGATCCTGGGCCAAACCACCGGATGCAGAGCCATGCAATGATAAAAATAATGGCGGAGCCGATCACTACCCCGATCTGGTGAGAGAGAAGCTCACCAATCCGTGGAACCAGAAAAAGCCGCCGCAAAGTTCCATGAACCGACTCTGCAACGGCAATCAAAATCCAGATATAAAAAGCTCTTTTCCAGTTCATGTCATACCCTTTACGCGATTTAATACAAAAATATCACATCATTCCGAACTATCCAAAAGCTCTGCAATCAGGCTACCTGCTCCTGAAGCTCGCTCCTTTCGCGCCACGCAACAATGTCTTCAATGGTCAGAACCGGATAGCCATGCTGTTCGGCAAATGCAATAGTTTGCTCCATATCGGCCATCGTTCCATCGGGATTGGTCAGTTCGCAAAGAACACCACACGGATTGAGTCCGGCAAGTCTCATGAGATCAACGGTGCCTTCCGTATGACCTGGCCTTTCAATTACTCCGCCTGATCGGGCACGTAGTGGGAATATATGGCCGGGTTGACGAAGATCGGATGGACGGGCATACTCTGCAGAAGCAACTCTCACTGTTTGAACGCGATCAGCGGCCGACACTCCGGTTGTTACCCCTTCGGCTGCTTCGATAGATACTGTAAACGCTGTCTGGAAACCACTGGTATTGTTGGACACCATCATGGGCAGTTCAAGTGAGCGGATTTTTTCATCGGTCATGCAGAGACAGACAATCCCGCTGCATTCTCGAATCATCTGAGCCATCTGAGACACCGTAACGGACTGGGCTGGAAAAATAAGATCGGCTTCGTTTTCACGATCGGGAGAATCGGCGACAAGCACCCCTTTTCCAGCACGAAGCGCAGAAAGAGCGTTTTCAACTCGCTCAAAAGGATCACCGAATTTTCGAATAAGAATCTGATTCACTGGCAACAGGGATTTAAATATTACAATTGCACAAATTTGAATCAGGGCGCAGGAATGCTGGAATGCTTCCTTATCCTCTATCATCCGGACTGTAACCGTCGGCTTTGGTGTTTCACCAAATCTGCTGACCTTCCGTTGAAAACGGAAGCGCTCGCGGGCTCTCCGATCGACTGCCGGAATACCGCCGGTGGGGATTTTCACCCCGCCCTGAGAACAAGCTTAAAAAAATATGAGAGTGCGGAAAAAACAGCGGGAAAAAGATACATAAGGTTCAAGAGAGTTCAAAGTCCTGCCGCATTGTTCAGTATAACTTCATGTATTGTTTATTGGTAAAAAATGAACTCTACCTCTCTTGAATATCGCAACTTCCTTCTTTTTTCATCCACTGCGGAGAACTTTTTATATCCACTCTCGCTTTATTTCTTCATCACGACAAACTATGCCGTTCAATGATTATATTTTTTCTGTTTCATCATTTTCAATTCAGATAACACTTAATTAAACCGGAGAATAATTTTATGCAAAAATGGGTTTGTGTACCTTGCGGCTATGTCTATGATCCTGAAGTTGGTGATCTTGACAGCGGAATTGAACCTGGAACTCCCTTTGAAAGTCTGCCTGATGATTGGGTTTGTCCTGTCTGCGGTGTTGACAAAACATTGTTTGAACCCTACAACGAAAAATAAAAGCAGATCACTGGTTGCCCAATACAGAAAAACGCCCGGAACACGGAGCGTTTTTCTGTTCTATATTTTCCTTGAGTGATCATACTCAAGGCTTCTGATTACTGGAAGGAATTTCAGGAACACCACTATCACCTTTCCCGGAAGGAACAGTAACCTTATTTTCAGAACCTTTGCCAGTACTATCCGCAGAGACTGCCTGATCAATAAGATATTCGGGAACTCCGATCACAACCGAATCAACCGGTATAACGTCAGGTTTAACGGTCATAACCTCCTTATAATCAGGAACGTAAATTCCCCTCTTGCGCATGATGGCATAAATGATTCTTGAACGATTGCGAACATAGGAAGAAGAGCCGACAGGGGAAAATTTAATCGGATTCGGAAGTATCGATGCAAGTTTTGAAGCCTGTTGTGCCGTTAATCGGGCGGGACTTACGCCATAGTAGTGACGTGCTGCCTGATCAATACCGAAAATGCCATCACCCCATTCAACAAGATTGACATAAAGCTCAAGGATCCGGCGTTTTGAAAGTTTTTTTTCAATTCTCCATGTAAGAATGGCTTCCTTGATTTTGCGAACCGGGTTTTTGGAAGCAGAGAGATAAAGATTTTTAGCAAGCTGCTGGCTGATCGTGCTGCCACCCATTTTAAATTGTTTAGCTGCAATGTTTTTTTCTATTGACCGCTCAATCGCCTGATAATCAAATCCCTCATGTTTCCAGAACTTGTCATCTTCAGCTATCAGAACCGCCTTGATGAGGTTCGGAGAAACATTGTGCAGCGATACCCATTTCTGTTGTATTTTTTTATCATTGAGCCCTTCCTCTTTCCATTCAGCCTCACGGGTCTCCATAAAAGCTGTTTTTACCGGATTTTCGTCTGCAAGCTTTCCTACATCGGGAAACACAAAGTATCGGGCGATATCAGCAAAGAAAAGCAACAGCAGAATGCTGATTATTGTTCTGATAAGCTTCATTCTTCTTAATAATTAAGTGCTTCCGATAAATAAATTTTACTGGAGCAAAATACCAAATATGAAGGACATGTACTGAAGTGAACTTGGAAATTCTTTTGACCCTATGGCATTATAAGGAAATCCATAACAAGCTCTTTTAGACGCTCGTTCACATGCCGGCCGCTCCTCTATGGCAGGTTGAAAAAGATCAAGAGATGAGTTGTATACAGGAAGTAAGATGCGCTGTTCCAGGCTTGTGCTGTAAACGCATCCATCCCCGATCGAATGGAGTGTTGAAAAAGTGCCCTCGGGCAGACTCGAACCGCCGACCTACAGTTTAGGAAACTGTTGCTCTATCCACTGAGCTACAAGGGCATGGGTTCAAATTTAGT
>CAIVCU010000375.1 GCA_903904495.1 uncultured Chlorobiaceae bacterium | reverse complement strand
TAACGCAAATTTACTTCAGCTGTAACAAAAAAAGCTGGAATTTCTTGTATTTACGGTCGTTTCTTGTTCTTACCTTTGTTCGATGACCGGGTTTAAGGAGGCTGTTATTAGCCAAGTACCGAAATGTATTAAAAAATTTGTTTTTTTTGTTGAAACACTCTCTGGTTTTTTTCCTGTCGGGAAAGCTCATATTGAAATCTGTAGCGGGAGAACCTGAATAAAAAGAAGGTTAGTAGTAATGGCTGAAAAAATACTTGTGACTGGTTCCACTGGCTTTATTGGCGCTAGAATGCTGGATTATCTTGCAAAAGAGGGCGAGATAATAAGAGTCTTTCTTCGTTCTGAGAGTGTGTCAGGATTTGTGCCCGAAGGGGTGGATGTCGTTCGGGGCAGCTTCAGCGATCCTGAAGCTCTTGCTCTTGCTGTGAGAGGTGTTGATAGGATTGTGCATCTTGCGGGGTTGACAAAAGCAGTTGATGAGGCTGGGTATGATGCAGGTAATGTTACACCGGTGCAAAATCTCCTGGAAGCAGTCAGGGCTCATAACCCGACATTGAAGAGGTTTCTATTTGTGTCATCGCTTACCGCTGCAGGTCCGGCTTCGGAAGGTATACACGGTGTCAGTGAGTCTGATTTGCCTCAACCGGTGAGTGCTTATGGGCGTAGTAAATTAAGGGCTGAAACACTTTGTCTTGAATATTCAGCTGACATCCCGATTACAATAGTTCGTCCCCCCGCTGTTTACGGACCTGGCGACCGGGATGTACTGCAGGTGTTTCAGATGCTTTCCAAAGGGGTTTTGGTGACAGCCGGCAATGCGGCGAGGCAGCGTTTCAGCATGATTTATGTTGATGATCTTGTCAGCGGTATCATGATGGCCGCTCGCTCGCATCATGCAGTTGGCAGTATATATTATATCACCTCTCTCAGGTCATACTCCTGGGCTGAAATAATAACCGCTGCACAACCGGTACTCGGTTTTAAGAACTTGCACAAGCTATCTCTTCCTAAACAGTTTGTCTTTCTTGTTGGTTTTGTGATTGGTGCAGCAGGTTTGTTATCAGGAAAACCTCCGCTTATAAATCGCGATAAGGCCAATGAACTTGTGCAGGATTATTGGGTCTGCTCTTCGGAGAAGGCATGGAACGATTTTGGTTTTACTGAGGGAACATCTGTCGCTGAGGGAGTTGCAAAAACGATTTCCTGGTATCGTCGGCAAGGGTGGCTTTGAAACTCAGGGTGCCAATAATGAAATGTTCAGCCAAGCAGTTTCTGCATGAGCCGGAGAAGCAGATATTTTTCATCCGGATATGGAACAAGGCCTTTGAGCGCCGCATCGGTTTCCCTCAAAGCTGCAATAGCGTGTTTGCTATCTTGTAAAGAAAATGATCTGGTATAGGTGAGGTAGTTTTTGACGAAGTACTCCTGTTTACCGAACATCCCGAGAATTTTTGCAATTTCAGCCTGTGGAAGCTGCCTGACGTTGGGCATTGAAAGTTTCCACAAGCGAATATAAAACGTGGTAAGAAAGCGGACGATGTTGCCGAGTCCTTCCTTATGCCCCTCCTGATCCATAATCATGAGTGATATGCCGCTGCAGAGTCTCAGATTTCGTTCAGCAAGGGCCTTTTCAAGTTCAAAGACATTATAGGTACGGGATACACCGACGCAGTCATAGACATCAAGTGCGGTGATATGTTTATCGGTGCTTCGGGCAGATGCGTACATGATTATCTTTTCGATCTCGTGGCATATTTCTCTTGCTGATGGCTGGATATAGGTTGTAAACGCCTTGAGTGCATCAGGCTCAAAGTCCCACCCTGAAGCCTTGGCTCTATTGGTTGCAAATAATTCAGGAGCCTTGATGATCGGAAAATCATGGCGGTATTTTTTCAGCGCGCTGAACAAATTTTTTTCAAGATCTTTTTTTTCAATCTGATCGGCATCGAGCACCAGAACCGTAAATGCAGCGGGACTTTTTATGTAGTTGCTGAATTTCTCATCGTGCTGCTTCTGCAGCTCTTTTGTCGGCGGCTTTTTGATTTTGTCAAATTGCCGGACAATGATAAGCTGTGTTGAAGTGAACATGGGGTATTCAGAGGCTTTCGATATCAGTTCACCAGGGGTGAAATCGGGACCGTAAAGAATGTGCGTGTTGCATGCCGCATCGTTTTCTGAAGGAAAAAGCGCCGTTCTGACCATGCCGGCGCACTCTTCCTTCAGGAAGCTTTCCGGGCCATAAAAGAAATAAACCGGTGAAATAGTACCGGCAAGAATTTGTTTTTTCAATGCATCCATTGGGGATGTCAGGCATCAAGGGGCGCGCCGGAGCGCGCTCTGAAAGTTAAAAAGAGGTTAGAAAGGCAGGTCATCCTTCTCATCTTCAAGCATCGGTACAGAAGGTGGAGCCGAAAATGATGGAGTGCTGCTCTGTTGACGTTCATAACTTTGCGATGGCCCTTCGTTATAACCCTGCCCGGAAGGCTTGCCATCAAGCATCTGCATTTCGCTGATCACGATCTCGGTGGTATACTGCTTCACGCCCTCTTTTTCCCAGCTCCGTGTCTGCAGTCTGCCCTCAACATATACTTGCGATCCTTTATGAAGATACTCTTTGCATATTTCTGCTAACCGTCCCCAGGCAACGACTCTGTGCCACTCAGTTCTCTCCTGCCACTCTCCCTGCTGGTTTTTGAACTTTTCGCTCGTGGCAACGGTGAAGTTTGATACTGTTGTTGATCCCGCCTGACGGCTTTCCGGCTCTCCACCGAGTCTTCCGAGAAGAATTACCTTATTAACGCCTTTTGCCATAGTATTTTTCTGTTCGTTGAACAAAGTTTTCGGGAGTCATGTTCCCATTAGTAAAAGATATATCTACACACTCTATACTACAAGCAGTTTAGCATCAATGACGGGGCCTTCCCGACAAAGGAGGATGGTTCGCACGCTTCCATCCGGAGTGTTGATTTCAACGCTGCATCCATAGCAGATGCCTATGCCGCAGCCCATAACTGATTCAAGCGAAACGTCACATGCTATACGGTTTTCCCTGCTGAAGTTAGCAAGCACTTTCAGCATCGGATTGGGTCCACATGCGAAAAGCTTGACAGGACCATCCTTTTCAATACCCAGTAACTCTCTATCGAGCAAATCCACCACGGTGCCGTTGAACCCCATGGAGCCGTCATCCGTTGCGAAACTGCAGTTACTCAGGTTTTGAGCGAGCAGGTCATTTTTTGTTCTGCCTCCGATAAGATTGATTACCTTTTTGCCTTGAGCAGCCAGTGTTTTTTCCAGAAAAAGCATTGGGGCTGTTCCGATTCCTCCCGACACAAGAATGGCAGTCTTAAAATCATGGTCAGTTATATTAAAACAGTTTCCAAGTGGACCAAGCACCATCACTGTTGATCCCTCTTCGGAATCGCAGAAAAGGGCCGTGCCGCATCCGATGGATTTAACCATGATTTCGATGAGTTCCCCCTGAACATTGTGAATGGAAAAAGGTCTTCTGAGCAGTGGTTGTGTCGTGGTATTTACCTTTACATTAACAAAGTTTCCGGGTTTTGCCGTGGCAGCTATCGACGGGCAGTTAAGGGTAATGACGCTCACATCGTTACTGATGCGGATGGTCTGAACTATGGTTGCCCTGACATCGACAATCGTGTTTGTTTCGAGCATAATGTGGCTCATCAAAAAAGGTGATAGTGCTTAACTGAGATGGATTAATTAAACGAGTGGAGCGTTCATTTGCAAACCATTCCCCGACATTCCTTTTTTGACAGCAATGCCCCTTTCGCTTTACTTTGCTCATTTGCTTGAGTTGAGTGAAAACACGGCTGACGGCATCGATTTTACAAGCATGCCATTACCACGATTCAAAAAATAATAACCGGTATGAATTTTTAACATTGCCTGAAGTG
>CAIVCU010000374.1 GCA_903904495.1 uncultured Chlorobiaceae bacterium | reverse complement strand
TGAGAGCGAAAAGCTGCGAGAAATAGCTCATCGAAACTTCACCGGCGTAATGCTGCAGGTTGGTGTTGGTCACAAATGATGCCGCGGTATTGAAAATCAGGCTTGCTTCAAGAGGGCCTTTGCCTTCCGGATTGAGCGGAAGAATCTGCTGGAGAGCAAGCATGAGGATAACTGCGCCGAACATGATGGCATTGAAGAAGAGCATGGAGATCAGGTAGTCTTTCCAATCCTGTTCCCGCTGGAGTATGCTTCCGCCGGTTTTTCTCAGAAGGATTGCCAGCATGCCGTCACTGGAGTTGACCGAAGGATTCATGACAGCTGTCATGAATCGGCCCAGCGGCCATGAAAGCAGAACAGGCAAGGCAATGAAGAGAAGCAGCATGAGTATTTGCATAAAGAACTCCTTTAAAATTTTTCGGGTGATACTACGGCAATCATGAGATAGACCGCACAGGCAACAAGAACTGGTAAGACGAAATATTCCATTTAAAACTCCTGATAAATTGTGAATCAAAAACAGCAGTAAAGTCAGTAACTACAGATTGACGCCATGGTGGATGTTCATCTTTCATCATGCCCGTCCGTTTATAAGAATCTCGCTGGTTGAAACCCGTTGTTTGTGGAGAGGTAAAGTGAAGCTGAACAGGGATCCTTTCCCTGGCTGGCTTTGTGAGGAGACCGTTCCACCTTGAGCTTCAACGAGTTCCTTGACGATGGAAAGCCCCAAGCCGACACCGGAACGAATATCCTGACCAGGTGCCCTGAAAAACTGCTCAAAGAGATGAGCCATGTGTTCAGAAGCGATTCCGGACCCGGTATCCTCGACGAAGAAGCGGACAAAGTCGCCCTCCTTTCCGGCTCCTGCCTTCACGGTACCGCCGGGACTGGTAAATCGCAGGGCATTGGAAAGCAGATTTGCAAAAACATGCCTGATACCTACCGGATCGGCAAATACATCCGGCAGGTCATCGGCTATGATGCTCTTGAGGGTGACGTTGCGGTCTTTCGCTTCACTCAAAAAAGGCTCCATGCTCTCCCGAACAAGCAGGGAGGGCTGCACTGGACGGGGCTCAAGGTATGCTTTGCCTGATTCGATCCGGTTGAGGTCGAGCAGGTCGTCGAGCATTTCGACAAGGCGCTCACAATCTTCCCGGGCTCCGACCATCAATTCGGCCTGCTGTATGTTCAAAGCACCAACCTCTTCTTCAAGCAGCAGGTGAATGGACATGCGCAACGAGGTGAGTGGAGTTTTGAGTTGATGCGATACGGTAGAGAGTATCCCCTGCTTCATCTCCTGCTGTTCGTGCATCTGCGTGACATCGGGCATTATCAGAATTGTACCGTCAACATCACCTGATTCCGGTTCTGATGCTGAGATGATCGGTACGGCTTCAGGCTTGAAGAAATATTCCTTGTTGCTTACGAAGTGCTGCACATAGCCTTTGTCGTCGAGTGAGGCCGGCAGTTGGGATGCAATAGAACGGTCAAGCAGGCCAGACATCCAGGGAAATGGAAGTTCTCTCGCCGACACTCCCGGTTTCAGGCCAAAGAGCTGTATTGCAGTTTCGGTCGAAACCCTGACTTCGCCCCCGGAATCAAGAACAGCAACCGGCACAGGCAGTGCCCGGAAAACATCTTCTGTCAACTTGCGGCTCCTGATGAGATTCGCCATATCGCTGTTACGATTCTGACGCAGAGCAATGAGCATGGCATTGAACGAACGGGAGAGCTGGCCGACTTCATCATGGGATGCGGTCTGGAGGACAACTTCAAGATTGCCGCGACGGATCTCTTCTGTGGTTTCAATCAAACGCCGTAATGGATGGAATACCCAGCGGTGAATTTGATAACTCAGCAGAATGGCGAACAGAACACTGGCCAGACTGACGGAAAGCACCCGCCATCGGGCTGAAATTGCAAGGTTTTGTGTCGCATTTTTTTCTGTAATCATGTTCGCCTGATTCATCTCGAGAATCTCCTGGGCGACTTTTTTGATTTCGTTGAACACCGGGACCTGCTTTGTGTAGTAGAGATTCCGTCGAACCGGTTCGGTTATTGCATTGTCCAAAACCCCGGGAAGGATGCTGAAATATTCTTTTGACAGCTGCTGAATGCGATCAGCACGTTCCTGTTCGCCCGGCAGCGTGATAAGGTGCAGTTCGCGATTGAGTGCATCGATGAACTTCGCTTTATGTGCGTTCATCACCATCTGCATATTCTTGTCGTGATTGCCGAGAAACGAGTTGAGCTCCGCACTGTTTATGGTGTCCAGCGCATCTTTCATATTTTGGGAAGCCACAACGCTCTGGTAATTCTCCTTCAGTACAACGGCCAGGGATGTTCCCAGCATGTCGATCTGACGGATGGTCACAAGGCTTATGGCGGCAACGATGACCAGCATCCCGCTAAGACCGAGCAAAAGTTTCTGTCTGATTCCGATTTTCATGATTCAATCTTTACCTGCTCTTTCACAAGTATCGTGCCAGACACAGAATCAAGGAAAACCGGACTGATGCGGAGGCTGAAGAGGAGTTTTAGGGTGTAAATTGCACGATCGACAAGCGCGTGAGCGTGCAGAATTCAACGCTGACTATCAGTGGTCAGCGTCAAAATGGAAACAAGAAGGGTAAGGGGAATGAAAAGAGGAGAATCCAGCGGTAAAAATACTTAAAGTCCGAACTGCCTGCGCTTTCTCCAGAGTGTTGCCTTGTCGATGCCCAGAACTTCAGCAGCTTCCTGTACGGATGAGGTTGAAGCAAGTATCCTGCGAATATGCAGCTCTTCGATAGTTTCCAGTTTTATTCTATCTCCGATTTTAATCTGGGGCGGTAGAGCTGACACAATGGTTTCAGGGAGAAGTTCCTCGCCGATAACTGATGATGTACAAAGGATTACCGCCCGTTCGACCACGTTTCGAAGCTCGCGGATGTTGCCCGGCCAGCCATAATTGAGAAAAATGCGCAACACCTCAGGAGTGAATCCGTGAATTGCCTTGTGGTTCTGGGCATTGAAAAATGCAAGCATGTTTCCGGCAATCTGTTCGATATCCCCGGAACGCTCGGCCAGGGAGGGAAGCGTTATCTGAATGACATTGAGGCGATAAAAGAGGTCCTCCCGGAAACGGCCGGAAGCGACCGCTGATTCAAGATCAGCATTTGTGGCTGCGATAATACGCACGTTGGCTTTTCGGGTGTGATGATCTCCGACACGTTCATATTCACGGTCCTGTATGAAACGCAGGAGTTTCGATTGGATTGGAAGAGGAAGTTCACCTATCTCGTCAAGGAAGAGGGTTCCACCCTCACAACTCGAGACACGCCCGGGATTGTCCCGAAGAGCGTTGGTAAAAGCTCCCTTGACGTGGCCGAAAAGCTCGCTTTCAAGGAGTTCCTGGTTCAGTGAAGGACAGGAGATAACACCGAATGGCTTGTCGGATCTATGACTCCAGGAGTGGATGAAGCGGGCAATCATGGTTTTTCCAGTACCACTCGGTCCCCGAAGCATCACTCCTGCATCGGAAGTCGAAACCTGTCGGGACAGCTCAATCACCCTTTGCATGGAGGGGTGATTGGAACTCAGTGACACATCCGGCTCTTTACGGTTCAGATCGTCCTGAAGCAGCGTGATGCGCTGCTCGAGCATACGCATAGAAGCCAGTCGTTCAAGAACGAGTTTGAGCTGACCCGGTATAAAGGGTTTAGGGAGATAATCTGCAGCACCGCGTTTCATCGCTTCGACTGCTGTATCCACCGATGCGAAGGCCGTTATGACGACAATCTTCAGCCAGGGAGAGCCGGCAAGCAATGAAGAAACAAGATCAAGTCCACTCTCCAGGCCTAACCGGATATCAACGAAGGCAAGATCGAATATCTGTAACCCGGCTTCAGTCAGGGCATCCTTTGCATTTGAGACTGTCGTGACTTTATGGTGCTGCAGATCGAAAAACATCTTCATCGTTTTTCTGATGTTGCTCTCGTCATCCACAACCAGGACATTCATTATGGCTGAGGAGGCTGCTTTTTCGTCACTGTTCATGAGATGTGCTTTGATTGCATATTGCAACGAAACAAAAACTGCTTAACCATGAAGCCTGTTATGCCTTGGATGAAATGACTCATTACTGACACAGGTTGTGCTGATCCATAAAAAACGACCTCGCTTATGCGTTTTATGAATGTAAGAGGTAATATCACCAGGAACAAAAAGATTACTCGCGAGGCTCTCTTGACGACAATAGCATAGGAGTTATACGACCGATAGGGCCAATAGGAGTGTGCGACGTGAAAGCCTTGTTGTGGAGTTGTCTGACAAACAGACCAACTGTTCAGTCAGTTGAGACCGCCAGTACATGCAGGATAAGTAATTGCCTTGTGTGAAGCTATTGGTAAACGTACCCGCAGGAAACTGTAGGTT
>CAIVCU010000373.1 GCA_903904495.1 uncultured Chlorobiaceae bacterium | reverse complement strand
CCGATCTAGGTTTGCCATCAGCTCAGGACTTCCGCAGGTGAGAAAAAGCGCAACTTTTTTACCGGCCAGATACGTTTTAAGGTTGCTTTGTATTAAGGCTCCCAGAAGCTGTGATGATACGAGCAGATAATATATCGGTGCTCCCATGATCACAACATCAAAATCCTTGACAAAGCTGTAATCACCGGTTGTCTTGCATCGTGCTTTTTCAACATAAGCGCCTGTTTTTGCAAGTTCCTGGCCAATCGAATCAATGAGTTTATCGGTAGATCCGCCTGCAGTTTTGCTGTCGAACAGGATAATTGCTCTCATGGGATTTGCAGCAGACTGTGTCATAAGAAAAAATGGTTGCAGTGAAACGTTGGACTGGATTTATAAGAGTGTAAAAGATAAAATAAGGTAAAAAAATCAAAAAAAGCGCTCCGTAAGAGCGCTCTTTTTTTGATAGAGTCTTTTTTAAAAAGCTTCTTATACAAACTTCGAATAGATGTCAAGAAGGTCGGTTACTCTTGTAGAGTATCCAAGCTCGTTGTCATACCAGCCGACAACCTTGACCAAGTTGCCTGAGCTCATTGTCAGAAGGGAGTCGAAAATACAGGAGTGCGGGTTGCCGACGATGTCCTGTGAAACAATAGGATCTTCACAGTATTCGAGGAATCCTTTCATCGGTCCTTCTGCTGCGGCTTTGATTGCTGCATTGATTTCAGCTTTTGTTGCCGGGCGGTTCAATATGACCGTAACGTCTGTAACCGAACCGTCTGGAACTGGTACTCTCATGGCGAAACCGTCAAGTTTGCCAACAAGCTCAGGAATAACTTCGCCGATGGCTTTAGCTGCACCTGTGCTGGTTGGAATGATTGACAATGCAGCTGAACGGGCGCGGCGGAGATCAGAGTGAGGAAGATCGAGGATGTTCTGATCGTTCGTATAGGCATGAACGGTAGTCATGAATCCCTTTTCAATACCGAAGCTGTCTTGAAGAACTTTGACCATTGGTGCAAGGCAGTTAGTAGTGCAGCTTGCGTTTGAAATGATCTCTTCTTTGCCGGTGATTGAGTCTCCATTGACGCCAAGCACAATCGTTGCGTCAATTTTATCTTTTGCAGGAGCTGAAATGATAACTTTTTTTGCACCGGCAGTAAGATGCTTGGATGCGGCTTCTCTTGATGTGAACAATCCTGTTGACTCGACAACCAGGTCACATCCCAGTTCTTTCCACGGAAGTGATGCAGGGTCACGCTGTGCTGTTATGGTAATTACCTTGCCGTTGACGACGAGATTACTGCCATCAACACTTACGTCACCATTGAACTTTTTGTGGGTAGAATCGTACTTGAGAAGATGTGCGAGGGTTTTGGTATCGCAGAGATCGTTGATTGCAACAATTTCATAATTCGGGTTGTTCAAGGCCTGGCGAAAAACCAGACGCCCGATGCGGCCAAATCCGTTAATGCCGACTTTCACTTTTGCCATAATGTCGTCCTAAAGTAGTATTGAAATTAGTGTTCGTGTTGATTTGTGTAAAAAATCTTTTTTTCAAAACAAAAAACCGTCTTTTAAGATATAATATGAAACCCGAATATTCAGCAATTTTTTTGAAAATGTTCTGATAAAAGGCTTTTCAGATTGCTGAAACTGCCATTGCTGAGGAGGATAACAACATCATCATCACATATCTGGTTTTGAAGAAATGCAACAATATCATCCGGGTAACCGGAAGAATTCTGGCCGGCAAGAAATACCGTTTTGCCCTGTTGTTGCAGAGAGTCCCTTAAGCTCGAGATATTGAGAGACTCATCAGGCGGATAGCGGTCGGGCCTGTGAACTTTGCCAATGACAACAATGGCTGCCGGTCCGAAACATTCTGAAAGTTCCTGCTGAAAGATATTTCTGGTGGTTGTGTTTGAGCGTGGTTCGAAACATGTTACAATTCGCCTTCCGGCATAAAGTTGTTCGATAGCTTCAAGTGTTACCCTGACGGCAGTAGGGTGGTGAGCAAAATCTTCAATAAGGGTTATGTTCCCTGGGAAGGTCCCGATTATTTCCATCCGGCGTTTCGGACGTTTAAAGAGAGCCATGCCCTGTTTTATGGACTCGAAGGGTAGGCCGGTATGGGAGGAAGCAGCAACAGCAGCCAGGGCATTCATAATATTGTGATTGCCAAAAAGGGGAACGCAAACAGTACCGAGAAGCGTATTGTTATAAAAAACATCAAAGGATGAGGCATCCCCCGCTAAGGATATGTTGCGGGCACTCCACTCCGAGTCTGTATTCAGCCCGAACCGTTCAACCTTGCAGAAGGCCCGTGAAGCTATTTCAACAGCGACAGGATCATCCCCATTGACAAAAAGAGCCCCGTTTGCAGGAATAAGATTGACAAAAAGTCTGAAACTGCGTTTTATATCATCCAGAGAGTTGAAAATATCCGCATGGTCAAACTCAATATTATTAATAATGGCAATGTCAGGACGGTAGAGAAGGAACTTGCTTCGTTTATCAAAAAATGATGTATCGTATTCATCACCTTCCGAAACAAAAAAACCCTCTTCACTGCGTCCTGAAGCCCTGCACCCGATGGAGAAATTTTCAGGAATACCACCTACCAGAAATCCCGGTTTTAGTCCGCCATGTTCAAGCAGCCACGCAATAAGTGAAGTGGTCGTTGTTTTTCCATGCGTGCCGGTTACCACTAACGAACGATTGTTCCCGATCAGATGCTTACGAACCAGATCCGGCATTGAGACGAGCTCAATATGGTGATTGAGGGCGTATTCGAGTTCCGGATTTCCGCGGCTTATCGCATTGCCTACAACGACCACATCCGGTGTGGCATGCTTGATGTTTTCAGCTGAAAAGCCATTGAAGTACCGGATATTATGCTCTTCGAGATAGGTGCTCATCGGAGGGTAGAGCTGTGTGTCGGAGCCGGTAATAGCATGCCCGGAATGTGAAAGAGCTACAGCAACCGAGGCCATTGCTGTACCGCCTATACCGAGAAAGTAGATGGAACTCATCTTGAGAGAGATTGTCTTCAGATTGCTGTAGTGCACGTGTTGCGTACAGGCTTTATATACATAAAAATTGAGTGGAGCGCAACTG
>CAIVCU010000372.1 GCA_903904495.1 uncultured Chlorobiaceae bacterium | reverse complement strand
ATTCTTTTTGTATGGAGGTTCGGCTCAAAACGGGTACGGACGTGGTTGTTCGCATGGGAAACCGTATTGCCGTACTTAGGTCTTTTACCGGTCAGTAAACAAACTTTAGACATGGTGCTATCAATTGGTGTTAAAAAAACGAAAGGGAATATAACAATAGTTTTGCAAACAGGAAACGTATTGTTTCAGGGTCGGATGCCGACAGCACAAACCATCATTGATATAACATAAAGCAGGGTGCCGAAGGCGTTGTACCAGACAGCTTTTTCTCTTGGATTTGAGATCAGGATTTTCTGCATCGGCAGCTGTGCGACCAGGAGAATCAAGGCAATCACGGTTGTTGTCATGGAACCTTTAAAAACGAGAATGGATATGGCGGCAAGCTGCGCAACATCCATAACAATAGAGGCCAGGATAGCGGCTTTCTTTTCGCCGAGCTGCACTGGAATTGATGCGACCTTGCGGATATTGTCGCCCACAACTGATTTGAAGTCATTCAGCGTCATGATACCGTGTGCACCGAGTGAAAAAATAATTGCCAGGGCAATGGTTTCCTGCGAAGGGATACCTTGTGTAATGGAAAAACTGCCAGTCAGCCATGAGACGCCTTCATAGGCAAGGCCGACAATAAGGTTGCCGAACCATCCGTTCCTTTTAGCCCTGATAGGAGGACCGGAATAGGCGTGCGACATGAGAACACCGACAAAAGCTATAACGACCACATAGGGGTGAATGGAGAGCGCGACAAGAAAACCAGTAATGATAAGGCCGAAGGTAATAAGCCAACTGGCCGCTTTTGATATTTTTCCTGCCGGGATCGGACGGTCAGGTTCATTGATTGCGTCAACCTCCCGGTCAAAGTAGTCGTTCATGGTCTGCGACATCGCGCACATGAGAGGCCCGGCAAGGAGGATGCCTCTGAGCAGAATAGACCAGTTAGCAGTAATGCCTTCACCGGTTGATACTACCCCGCAGGCAAAAGCCCACATGGGTGGGAACCAGGTGACCGGTTTCATGAGCGGAAGGATAGCGGATGGCTCAATCCTGAATCCTGGTTTGTTGACGTTCTCCAGAGCCTTCTGGATGGCCTTCTGCCTGGCATCGCTTACTCCTGACAGGCGAAGCTTGTCGGTGATGGTTTGATGCATTTCAGGGGTAAGCATGTCGCGTCCGTTCATGGGCAATAATGATTCTCACTTTCGGCTCGAAAACAAGGCAGTTAGTATACAAGTTTTTTAGTAAAAAAGATAAGGATTTAGTTTATGGCAAGATTGTACCTTGCAGAGAGCTCAGCGTTTATTTTCAGAATTTCATTAAATTTTTCTCTGGTGTGACCGCTTTCCAGCGCTTCTTTTGCCAAAATGAAACCGTCATTGATGCAGGGTGCTTTTCCTGAAACATAACAGGCCATGGCTGTGGTGTAGAGTGCGGCATCAAGGTGTGCTGCCGGTGCACTTCCATCAAGGATTCTGTGGATAATACGTGCATTTTCGGCCCTGTTTCCACCCTGGATTTCCGATAGAGCATACCGGGTCAGCCCGAAATCTTCAGGATGAACGGTGTGCCGGCTGACAGATCCGTTCTGGATTTCGATAATATATGTGGGACCGTTGAGGCTCGGTTCATCAAGTGCTATGCCTTCTTCCGTCATGGAATGAACAACCATTGCATGGCGGGTTCCTGTCTGCAAAAGCACTTCAGTATAGAGTTCCATGAGTTCCGGGTTGAATACGCCCACAAGTTGACGTTTTGCCCGAGCGGGATTAATGAGAGGGCCGAGTATGTTGAAAATCGTTCTTATAGCCAGTTCGCGGCGGATATGAGCTACCTTTTTCATTGACGGGTGGTAATGTGGAGCAAACAGGAAGGCAAATCCTGTTCGATCAAACAGCTCTTTTGTCGCTTCCGGAGGCAGATCGATAGCAAAGCCAAGTGCTTCAAGAACATCGGCGCTTCCGCAACTGCTGGTTACTGAACGGTTTCCATGTTTTGCAATGCAGACACCGGCACTGTTTGCAATAATTGATGCGGTCGTTGAAATATTAAAAGTGCCTGCATGATCACCACCAGTACCGCAGGTATCGACAGCATCGTCATCAAGCACGATGGTGTTGGCTTTCGCCATAAGACTGTAGTATGCGCCGGCAGCCTCAGTCGAAGTAACGCCTTTTTTTTGCAGCAGGGCGAGTACTGCTGCGATGACAATATCAGAAAAATGCCCATCCATAATGCTGTTCATGCAGAATGTCATCTCTTCCTGAGAAAAATTATCTCCTGCAAGCAGCTTTTGCAGTAACTTTTTTTGCGGCATGAAGCGGATTGGTTGGCAAATGAGTGCGAATATTCGTAAATGTAAATAATAAGAAGAATTGGTTGTATTGTAAAAGGCTCATTACGGGTACGCCGTAATTTATATGAATATTATGCATCTTATGGATATAAAACAGATAACGCCATACCGCAAAGAAGCTCTCGCGATGGTTCTTATGAAAATGATGAGTCAGGCGCTTGATGCATGTATTGTTACTGATCTTTCTGTTATCAGGTGGCTGACCGGTTTCAGCGGCTCAAGTGCAAGACTTGTTGTTACCCGTGAAAAAAGCTGGCTATTTACTGATTTCAGATATAAAGAGCAGGCCACGCGTGAGATTGATGTGGCTGAAGTGGTTATTGCAGGTGACGGATTTGCTGCAGAACTTGGTTCGGATCGATATCCTCTTGGTGCAACGGTTGGACTCCAGTCCGATAACACGACCTGGCACGAAGCCACCCGGCTCATTGAACAGCTTCATGGTAAACACCGGGTCATACCGATCGATGCATTTTTCGATGAGTTCAGGATGGTCAAGCATGAAATTGAGCTGGTGAAGATGCGTCGTGCTGCTGAAATCAGCGAGCTGGTATTGGGAGAAGTGATTACAATGATTTCACCCTCTGTCACTGAGCTTGATATTGCTGCAGAAATCTCTTTCCAGCATAAAAAACTTGGGGCAGATAAAGACTCCTTTGACCCGATAGTGGCTGGAGGTCCCCGATCTGCTATGCCTCACGCAAAGCCATCAACGGCTTTATTCAAAGTGGGAGAGCTGATTGTTATCGATATGGGATGCATCTATGACGGGTATGCATCCGACCAGACAAGGACTGTTGCTCTTGGTCATGTATCCAGCGAAGCCCGTAACGTCTATCAAATTGTTAAGGAGGCTCAGGCGCTCGGTATAGCTATGGCAAAGTGTGGCATGAAAGCGAAAGAGCTTGATGGCGAGGTGCGCCGGTTTATCAATGCTCATGGTTACGGTGATGAGTTCGGTCACGGCCTTGGGCATGGTGTCGGGTTTGAGGTGCATGAGGAGCCAAGGATCAGCCCGAAAGGGGAGCATGTGCTGCGGGAAAATATGGTCTTTACCATTGAGCCTGGTATTTATCTGCCGGGGAAA
The DNA here is from genome assembly GCA_903904495.1 of uncultured Chlorobiaceae bacterium. Classification (GTDB taxonomy): domain Bacteria; phylum Bacteroidota; class Chlorobiia; order Chlorobiales; family Chlorobiaceae; genus Chlorobium. Next base: position 5,640 of record CAIVCU010000372.1, on the reverse strand, counting down.
TTCGGGGTGCGCATTGAGGATACGGTGGTGATGGGTCCGAATGGGGCAACTCCATTGCAGAGTTTCAGTAAAGAGCTGATCGAGTTATGACGTTTGAACTGCCAGAGAAAAGCATGGAGAGTAGTTATTGCATGGCTATTACCACCGCTCCTCGTCGGGAGGAAGCTGAAACCCTTGCGGAAGGGATTCTTGGCAATCGTCTTGCAGCCTGCGTGCAGATGGCCGATATCAGAAGCTTCTTTTTCTGGGAGGGAGCAATGCAGAAAGAGAGTGAAGTTGCTCTTTATATCAAAACAACAGAAGCACGGTACAGTGACCTTGAAGCTTACATTCAGGACAATCACCCTTACGACGTTCCCGAAATTATCAAGCTGCCGATAACCGGTGGATTGCCTGGCTATCTGAACTGGCTCGATTCCACGACAGCTCTTCCCGGAGCCTGAACATTGAGAAGAGCATCAACCACACTATTTTCGATGTTTCAGCTTCGCTGAAGCAATGCTTTGATATCAGCGGTGAAGGAAGCCATGACAAGCAGGGGACTTGCGTTGCGTTCGATGGCATGGATGGCTTCTTCGGTGATGGTTGATATCTGGAAAAAATCAGGGTTGGGAAAGTTTTTTACAAAACGGTTGATTGCATCGCTGATGTCCGGGTTATTCAGTTCCTGAAAGTCCGGTTTAATCCTGCGGTGGTTGACATCCTGAAAGAAAAGCAGAAGAGCGGCAAGAAAAAGTGAAAGTTCGTTGCGCGAAAGGTTTTTTGCGTTTTGTTCGCAAGCACTGATGGCTTCGTGGAATCGGCTCGGTGTGAGTAACATACGAAGGTAGTCGAGCGCCTGATTTCGTAGTATAATGGTTGCTGTTTCCGATTGTGAGCTGTCGCGGTTGTTGATAAGCTCCCACGCGAGGCGGAGGTTGCCTCTGGAAAAACTGACGATAAAGCTCAGCTCGGGGTCTTTTATTTCCGGGCGGTTTTCCTGCAGCCACAGCCTTAGTTCTCCTGAGGTAACCCGCGAAAACTTGATTGCCTGGCATCGTGAGCGGATGGTCGGCAGCAGGGCTTCGGGCCTCGATGAAACAAGAATAAACACGACGTGTGCAGGCGGCTCTTCAAGGAGTTTCAAGATCTTGTTTGCGGCGGAAGGGTGCAGGCGTTCTGCCTGAGAAATAATGAAAATCTTTTTGCTCCCTTCTCCCGGCATAAACGATGCTTTATGCTGAAGGGTGATAATCTGTTCGGTCAGAATGCCCATGGAGCGTTCCATGGCAGGGGAAAAGTAGGGGTTCTGCTTTTTTTGTTCAAGCAGCGCGTCGTACCGTTCTTTTGCTTCAGTAAATCGCTTGTTCTCTTTTTTTGCGGAATCGCCGGGATCGAGCAGTGCCGATTCTACCGGGAAAATATACTCCACGTTCGGGTGCATGAACGACTGTATCTGCAGGCAGTCAGGGCAGATTCCACATGCTCCTAAACTCTCGGAAGCTTTAGCCGTGCGGCAGTTGAAGATGGAGGCGATTTCAAATGCGGCTGATTCCTTTCCCGACCCTTCCGGGCCGGTGAACAGGTAGGCATGAGCGAATCGCTCTGTTTCAAGTGCTTTCCGAAGAGTTCGGATTTGCTGTTTTTGACCGATGATGTTTTTCCAGCTCATGCCTGCCTTACCGGGCTCAAATAAAGGTCAGCCAGTTGTATGGATCTTCACCGGTTTTCACGATTTTAAGGTATGCATGTTGCAGTACTTCGGTGATCGGGCCGCGTTTTTCATTGCCGATCGGGTATTTGTCGATGCTTCTGACCGGGGTTATCTCGGCTGCAGTGCCGGTGAGGAAGACTTCATCGGCAATGTAAAGTGCTTCGCGGGGAATAAGCGTTTCGCGAACTTCATAGCCAAGCTCTTTTGCAATGTGCATGACAGCGTAGCGGGTAAAGCCGGGTAGAATCGATTGTGCCGACATTGGGGTATAGATGATACCGTCACGGACTACAAAGATGTTTTCGCCGCTTCCTTCAGAAACATAACCATTGACATCGAGAGCAAGCCCTTCGGCATAGTCATCCATCAATGCTTCCATTTTGATGAGCTGCGAGTTCAGATAGTTGCCACCGGCTTTTGCCCATGCCGGCAGGGTGTTCGGAGCGGGTCTGTTCCATGATGAGACGCGGACGTCGACGCCGTTTTCAAGCACATCATCTCCAAGGTAGGCTCCCCACTCCCATGTGGCAATGGCGACTTCGATGGATGCCCGGTGTGGATTGACTCCGAAAGCTCCCTGTCCACGGTACACCAGCGGACGGATATAGCAGGCTTTATGACTATTGGCGTGAATGATGCTGATGACGGCGTCTTTCAGTTCTTTTTCTGAATAGGGAATTTCGATACGGTAAATTTTTGAAGAGTCCCTGAGACGTTTAATGTGTTCGTCCAGAAAAAGAACTGCTGAACCCTTCATGGTTTCATAGCAGCGTATTCCTTCAAAAGTGGATGAACCGTAGTGGACAACGTGTGACAGAATGTGGATTTTTGCGTCAATCCAGTCAATCAGTTCGCCGTTCATCCAGATTTTAGCGGTCTTGTTCATAGTGCAGGTGTTGGGTGTTAAAACATTACCAGTAGTACTCTCAAAGATAGCTTGTTTTGAGTTTTTTAAAAGAAAAAGCAGGAGTTTTCTTCAGTTTTCGGGCGATTGGAGCTCTTATGAGCACAGGAAATCTGGAAAAATAAAAAGCCCCCGCAGGTTGTTGACGGAGGCTTGTTCAAAAGGATTGTACTAATGTCAGTAGATTCTTTCGTAAACGCCGTCAACCTCTCGGAGAATCGGCTCATAGGCTACTGGTTTGCGTCCAAAGCAGATACCCAGGGACTCGTACAAGGCGACCTGTTCGAGATCAACATGGCGCTGTGCAATTGCTTTGCTGGATTCGATGAACTCTACTTTGCGGCCCTTGACCTTTGATATCGTGACGCCGGATTTTCCTTCAAGCAGCAGCAGTATTGCGCCTGCACCGGCTTCATAGCCGAAATTGATGTCGTATGCTGAAGAGTTGCCTGAACGGACAAGGTGACCCGGCTGGATAACCCGTACCTCTGGAATTTCATAAATTCCTTCAACAAACATACCGGTCTCTTTCATGAAAATCGGAATGGCCGGGTCGGCTTTCAGTCTTTTCTGGATTTGCTGGGCGGTAAATTTGCCTGCACCGGCAAGCTTTTTGTGGCCGAAGGCGTCAATGCCGGCTGATTCATCAACAATATCAGTGCCATCGGCATTTTTCAGGCCTTCAGCAACAACAACAGTGTATGTTCCGCTATGGACATCGCTCTCTCTGATTCTGCGGGTGAAGCGTTCAGCGAGGTGTTCATAAACAACATCCCAGTCAGCAGGAATTTCAGGGATAAGAATACAGTCGGCTTCAGCGGCTATACCGCTTCGAAAGGCAGTATGACCTGCATAACGGCCGAATACTTCGGTAACCAGCACCCTGTTATGAGTTTTGCCTGTTGTTTTCAGGTCATGCACAAACTGCGCGATGCGGTTTATCGTGGAGTCGCCTCCGACAGAGTATGTCTGCAGGTCGAGGTCCATGGTTTTCGGTGCGTGGATGCACTGAATTCCTTTCTGATTGAGATCAACCATAACACTGCCTGAATCATCTCCACCGCTGATTATGAGCGCATCAAGGTCGAATTTTTTCATACCGGCCTTAATACGGTTGTACTTGTCGGGATTGCTTATCGCTTTTATTTTAACTCGGGAATGTCCCGCCTCAGAACCGGCAAAACTGGCGTCGAAACGATCGAGACGTTCCTTATCCAGCCGGACAATTTTATCCTGATCGATAAGGTTGTATAATCCGGCGTATCCGTTAGGGATAATATAAAGCTCAAGGTCTTTTGATAGAGCCATCATTGCTGCGCCTTTCAGTACAGCATTGAGTCCGCCACAATCGCCTCCGCTGGTTAGGATGCCAATTTTTTTCACAGGTATGCTCTCCTCTTCAAAGCTAAAGTTAGTATTTAATGGTCAAATTTATTTATTTGTCGGGGAGTAAATTTCTCCGGCTCCGGCAATTAAAATAGATTTTTTTTGCTTGATTTTTCAACAATAAGCATCAAAATTATAGAACAACTGATTTTCCAGGAAAAACCAGAAATGTATATTTCGTAATGAATTACCTGGATCAGGCGAGAATCGCCTTTGTGCATCTCAGAGAAAGAAAACGCCAAACCATACTCACTGCTCTTGGTGTGGCAGTAGGCTCGGCAATGCTTGTGACAACAATTTCCGTTGCCAGGGGGTCGTCATCAAATATTATAGCTAAAGTAATAGATACTGCTCCGCATGTGCTTATCAGTGCTGAAAGAATTGTTCCGCTGGTGCCGGAAAATCTATTCATGAAGCAAGGGGGCCGGGTTGCGATGGTGACTAAAAATATTACTCTGGATCAACAGGAGGTTATTAAAAATTATACCGGGGTTGTGGAGAGCATTCGTCCGGTTGAGGAGCTTCGGAGCATTTCACCCTTTGTACTCAGCAAACTGTTAGCACGTAATAAAACCCGTTTTACTCCCTGTGTAGCCCGAGGCGTTGTCCCTCATCTTGAAGCCGATATTGCGGGGTTGCAAAAGAATCTGATTGAAAAAAACTCTCTGGATGAGCTTGCCTATACTCCGAATGGCATTCTTGTCGGTGATCTGTTGGCTAAAAAGCTTAATGCGGGATATCGAGACAGGATCATCCTTGTGACAAAAAACAGCGAAGAGTTTCCTGTAACGATAGTGGGGCGGTTCAGCAGCGGGTTTAATGCAAAGGATGAGCGGGAGGCTTATGTCAATCTCTCTCTTGCTCAGAGAATGGAGGGGATAGCCTCGAATTCGGTGACTGGTATCGGGTTGAGAACCGCGCATGTTGAGCGTGCCCGTGCGACCGCTGCGAAGGTACAGGAACTGAGCGGATACAAAAGCGAGAGCTGGGATGAAACAAACCGGAACGTCATTGAATTTTACAACCGTAATGCTTTGATTACACTTGTACTGGTAGGCTTTGTTTTTATTGTTGCCGGTCTTGGTGTTTCATCGGTCATGACGACGGTGATTCTGCAAAAGGTTAAGGATATAGCCATCCTGCGCTCGATGGGAATGCAAGCCGGGAGCATCACCCGCATTTTTATGCTTGAAGGGTTTATGATCGGCGTTCTCGGTGTTGTTATCGGGAGTCCGATGGGGCATGTGATTTGTCATCTTGTTGACTCAATCCGCTTCGAAGCAAGTACTGCAGGAGTGTTGAAAAGTGATAGAATTAACATTATTGAACAGCCTGAAGCCCACCTGATTGTGATCGTCTTTGGTATCCTGATTGCGGTGCTCTCATCCTGGAGTCCGGCAAGAAAGGCTACGCGCTATTTGCCGGTCAGGATTCTCAGAGGTGAAGTTGGTGCTTAGATGGAGCGGATAATACACACTGCATGAGCTGCGGCGCCCTCTTCCCGTCCTATATAGCCGAGTTTTTCGTTGGTGGTGGCTTTGACCGAGACAGTTCCGATTTCAATACCCAGACAACGTGCAATGTTTTTACGCATTTCAGTAATGTAGGGTGCTATTTTTGGTGCTTCAAGAAGCAGCATCGCGTCGACGTTTATCGT
>CAIVCU010000371.1 GCA_903904495.1 uncultured Chlorobiaceae bacterium | reverse complement strand
CCAGCTTAGCACTTCTCGCGCTGTTTTTTCTCATTTATTGAGGAACTGTAGTGCACTTGACGCAGCTTGCAGACATCAATTATCCGCTGTATTCTGTATCTTGGCAGTATTAGTAGGTACAAACTAACATCTTTCAGCAATTCTTATGGCCGCGACTTCAAAACACTCTTTCAACTATAGTGCATTTGAGAATTTTTTCAGAGGACAGCGCAAGGAAATTAAAGAAAAACTCTCGGTGTATCTCCCGTTAGTAACCTTGTTGCACCCGCTTAACACAAAACCTGCCCTTGATATTGGGTGCGGACGTGGCGAGTGGCTTGAACTTTTGGCTGAACATTATATGAATGCTACCGGCATTGACTGTAATCATGAGTTTGTTGACTGCTGCAGGAAGCATGATCTTATAGTAGAACAGGCTGATCTGTTTGAATTTGTGTCAGGTAAGGAAGAGCAGCAATTCAGCCTTATTACCGGGTTTCATATTATCGAACACATTGCTCCTGAAAAGCAGTTATGGTTTCTTGAGTCGGTGTTTCGACTGCTTTCACCGGGTGGCATCGTAATCCTTGAGACACCCAATCCTGAAAATGTAACGGTGGGTAGCTGTAATTTTTATATCGACCCTACTCATCTACGGCCGATTCCCCCACATCTGCTTCACTTTCTGGCTTTGGAGGCCGGTTTTTCCTCGCCATTGATTGCCCGGCTGAACCGTCATACTGTCGGCGATCCCCTGAAGCTGATGGTGGAGAACGAACCTGGAGCAGCACTTTATAACCACCTGGTTGAAATTATTGCTTCCCGGCTGCTGCAGGCACCTGATTATGCCCTGATTGCATTCAAATCACCTGCGCCTGAGAAATCAATGCTTAACGCTGTGAAGGACATCAACCGATTGAACGATTTATTTGTGCAGCCGCCCGATGCCACCATAGCTCTTCATGAAAATGAGTTGCTGCAACCTCCAGAACAATCAGAGCGATCACAAGCTGTGCTTGATGCCTGCCGACAGCTCCTCAGAGCACGAAGAGAAGCAAAGAGTGAATCATGATCGCCTTTTGCAGGTGTGAGGGATTTTACTTTTATTGACACCTCTCGATTATCAAAAGGGTTGCGGTCACTTAGACACGCCTTTCTTTGTCGAGCCTGTATTATTATATAGAAGTATTGATGATGAACATTGTTATTGCCCTTAAAGAGTTCCCTGCCGTTATCGACTCCTCTTTCGGTTTTGTTGCAGCATTGTGCCGGAACCGCGGAAAGCATGAGGTAATCCTCACGCTTGATGGACGTTATGCCAGAACAGTCGATAGGGTCCGGAGCGCTTTTGAGGGAATTTTACCGCAGGAAAATATTCGGCTTTGGTATTCACCTGCAGATATTGCTTTTGACAGCAGGTCTCCTGCCGGCTGGCAGCAAAAAGTCGGACAGTTGATACAGGATGGTTTTTTAAAGAGCCTTTCGCCGGATGTGGTTTTGGACACTGATGTGGCCGAGCTTGGTGGAATTATAGCTCTAATTGGCCCTATAGGGCCAATACCAACTATCGGAAATGACTTTGATGAGCTGGCCAGGCAAGCT
>CAIVCU010000370.1 GCA_903904495.1 uncultured Chlorobiaceae bacterium | reverse complement strand
TCTCGCTGGCGAGTTCATGGGCGTTTGGCGAAATTTTCGGATGGGCGCATTCACTCAACACCAAGGTTAAGGAAGCGCCCTGGTTTTATATATCGTTTTTTATTACTCTGGCGACTGCAGGTATTGTTCCTCTGATACCCGGTGCACCGCTCGTGCTCATCACGCTTTTTGTTCAGGTTGTTGCTGTCACGTTGCTTCCTGCCGCCCTTGTGTTTCTGATCCTGCTGCTCAACGATAAAAAGACAATGGCTGAGTATGCCAACACGCCTTTGCAGAATACTGTCAGTGTTATTATTGTTGTTTTAATTATCGTGCTCTCCACTTTGTATGGTGTCAGTGCACTTTTTCCTAATCTTTTCCAGTAATCCAGAGGGAGAAGCGGAATGAGGATGCTCAAACAGTTTAGAAGGAAGATACGTGAGATCAACCAACGTTATGGAAAGCCAAAGATTGAAATGTCTAAAGGCGTCAAATTCTCTTTGGCGGTTCTCAGGATTTACCTCTTTGTGCTTGTGCTTTTGATGGTCTATAAATTCATTACGGTTTTATAAAACCCCAAACACGCAAATGGTTACTATACTGGATCGTGAATTTTATCTGACAGAGATTGTCGGACGCCGAGTCTATCTGAAAACACGTTCAATCGGCAAGCTTAAAGATTTCGTTATACAGGAAAACGCTGGTAAAGTTCCGGAAGTTACCCACCTGCTGGTTCACCAGCCGTATGGGGATCCGCTCCTGCTGCTGCCATGGGATAAAATTACCTTGATATCCAACACGGAGATTGTTTCGGAAATCACCAGCACAGATGGGTATGAACTGAACCCTCTCGACAATCATATTTTTCTGAAAGACTATATCCTTGACAAAAAGATTCTTGATATGGATGACCATGAGGTTGAAGTGGTCTATGATGTCAAGCTTCTATTTCAGAATGAACGCCTTTTTGTCACTGATGTAGATTTCAACCGGTTTCGCATACTCCGCCGAATGGGCTTTAAAAATCTTGCAAACTATCTGGCACGGTATAAAGAGGGTGGAAGCATTTCATGGCTTTATGTGCAGCCATTGCCGGACTCTCTTGGCAGCTTTGAAGGTAATGTCAAGCTCAATGTCCTCAAGGAAAACATCAACGACATCCATCCAGTCGATCTGGCCGATATTCTCGAGGAGCTTGAAGGCAGCCAGCGAATGGCAGTATTCAACCAGATTGAGCCTGAACTGGCATCAGATACCCTTGAAGAGGTTGAACCGCGAGTGCAGCGTGAACTTATCCGGTCGATGGAAAAAGAGCGGGCAGCCGAATTGATTAACGACATGAGTCCTGGGCAGGTTGCTGATATTCTTTCCGCATTACCGGCCTCGGAAGCTGATGAGATTATCGAGTTTGTTGACAGTGAAAACAAACAGAGGGTGCAGCAGATGATCGATAAGCACGATGAAAACATCATGCTCTATTCTACGCAGCAGGTTATAAAACGCCCACATAACACTGTTGTAAGGGATGTTATTAACAATTATCGCGACGTTGCCGGTGACATGGATGTCATCATGTATGTTTATGTTGTCAATGAAGAGAATATCCTTCAGGGAGTTGTTGATTTAAGAGAGCTTATTGCCGCTGAACCAGAGCAGACACTTGGCCAGATTATGACCGATAACCTCATCACCCTCAGTGCGGATGAAACCCTGCAGGATGCGTTTGATATGTTCGAGCGCTACTCCTTCCGTGCTATCCCTATTACCGATGAGAGTGATACTCTGCTTGGGGTTGTTTCTTTCCATGATATCAAGGGAATCAAGCCTCGATTGGATTAATTATGGGAATTAAAGGCGGTTTTTTACCTGAACTTGTGGCGTCGTGAGGGATAAGAAAAGGGGGGTTCTGGCTAAGAGTGAAGGATGCGATCAGGGGATTTCATAGGCAAATTACTTAAAAAGAGAGCCTGACTGTTAACTTTCGGTTGATCATTATTAATTTTTGCATATGAGCCATCGGGGTTCATTTCCCATGCTTTGACATTGTCGGTCAACATGAGTTGAAGATCGGCTTTGACTCTTTGGATGAGCGTTTTGTCAAACACCGGAAAAAGGGTTTCTACCCGGTCATCTAGGTTTCTTTGCATGATATCGGCACTGCCGAGATAGAGCTCCTCCTTGCCGCCGTTATGAAAGTAGTATGCCCGGCTGTGTTCCAGAAAACGACCAATGATACTGATAACCCGGATTTTGTCGCTGATCCCCAAGATACCCGGTTTCAGACTGCAAATGCCGCGAACTATAAGCTCTATAGTGACACCTTCACAGGAGGCTCTGTAGAGAGCCCGAATGGTTTTTGGATCCACAAGAGAATTCATTTTCATGATTATTCTCCCCTGCCCTTCCTTTTTGCACCACTCAATTTCACGATCAATCATTTCAATAAGGCGGTTTCGGGTGTTGATCGGTGAAACAAGCAGCTTTCTATACCCGGTATGTCTGGAATACCCGGTCAAGGCGTTGAAGAGTTCAGCCACTTCGTTGGCGAGCTCTTCGTTTACTGTAAACAGGCTGTAGTCGGTATAAATTTTTCCTGTTGCAGGGTTGTAATTACCTGTACCAAGATGCAGATACCGCTTCAGTTTGTTTTGTTCGCGACGAACAACCAACGTAAGTTTTGCATGAGTTTTCAGTCCTGGAAGGCCGTAGGAAACATGCGCTCCGACATCCTCCAGAGCAAGTGCCCAGACAATATTGTTTCCTTCATCAAATCTTGCCTTGAGTTCAACCAGAACCGCAACCTGTTTGCCTCTTTCTGCGGCCTTCATCAATGCCTTGACAATCGGCGAGTTACTTCCGACCCTGTAGAGGGTCTGCTTTATGGAAAGCACGTCAGGATCAGCTGCTGCCTGGTTGATAAAATCAACGACCGGCTGAAATGAGTCGTAGGGATGGTAGAGGAGCTGATCTTTAGCCCTTATGACACTGAAAATATTGGTTCCAGACTGTTCTTCCATCCGGTTTTTCGGCACAACAGGCTCATCTTTCAGTTTTGGCCGTTCTATTTTTAAAAGGTCAATGAGACAACTAAGTCCAAGCGCTCCATCTATTTCATAAACGTTTCTTTGGGCAACATCAAGATTTTTCATGAGGAGCTTTCTCACCGATTGAGGCATTGCCGGTGTAATGTCAAGCCGGACGACTTTGCCGTAACGGCGTGACCGGAGCCCCTGCT
>CAIVCU010000369.1 GCA_903904495.1 uncultured Chlorobiaceae bacterium | reverse complement strand
TGCCGATGAACCGACCACTGCCCTTGATGTCACCGTTCAGGCGCAGATTCTTGACCTTATCAGCAAACTTCAGTCCGATACCGGCATGAGTGTCATGCTCATTACGCACGATTTTGGTGTAGTCGCCGAACTTTGTGAAGAGGTTATTGTGATGTATGCATCGAGAGTTGTCGAAAAAGGCTCGGTGCGGCAGCTTTTCAGCGACCCTCTCCATCCCTATACAAAAGGGCTGTTGAAGTCCATTCCCCGGTTAGGTTCCCCGAAAGAGAGGCTTCATGTTATCGAGGGTAATGTGCCGAGTGCGGTAAATCTGCCGCCGGGATGCAGATTTGCCGGAAGATGTCCGCTTGCCGATGCACACTGCCAACAGGTTCAGCCGGACCTTATTGCCTACCAGCCCGGTCACGAAGCAGCCTGCTGGAAAGCCGGATTCTGAGTTTTCTCGCCATCCACGATAATCTGCCGGTGCAGCGGAATCCGCACCTCTGGAATGAGCTCTCTGGGATAAAAGCCGGCATCGAACAACTCATGGTTTATCGTTATGGCGTCATCAGCAACGATCACTTTGTAGGCAACCACCAGCAGCGATCCATAGAGCTCAACATCGCGGTGATAAACGCCGATCAGCCTTTCGATTTTCCCTTCGAGAGAGGTCTCCTCCATCAGCTCCCGCAGACACCCTTCATGCGGCTCCTCGCCGGTTTCAAGAAACCCTCCCGGAAGAGCCCACTCATTGAATGCCGGCTCATGAGCTCTTCGAATCACAAGCAGTTCGCTCTTCGCGTTCACCGTATAAGCCACAGCAACGGGGAGGGGATTAATATAATGCACCCACCGGCACGATGGACAGAACATCCGCTCGCGACCATCAATCAAAGCATGATCAAGCCGTTCAGCGCATATCGGACAAAATGAATATGATTTCATGGTTTCATCAAGAAACTTTTTGCAGAAGCGATTGATTTACAATGAAAGTTAGCTTATATAATCAGAATACGTTTCATTCATGGCAATAACAATACTTGAGGAAGGCGTTACAGCACCCCCGTTTACAGCTCAGGATCAGGATGGAAAGGCGGTTTCGCTTAAGGACTACTTTGGCCGTAAGGTTGTGCTTTATTTTTATCCGAAAGATGATACACCGGGATGTACCAGGGAAGCTTGTGCTTTTAGGGATAATTTCCCTAACTTTAAAAAACTCGGGGTAGACATTCTTGGCGTCAGTATCGATAACGAGAGCAAACATAAGAAGTTTGCCGAAAAATTTTCCCTGCCTTTCCGCCTTGTTGCCGATCCTGACAGGCACATCGTTGAAGCTTACGGAGTATGGGGGCAGAAAAAGTTTATGGGACGCGAATATATGGGGACCGGCAGAGTGACCTATTTGATTAATGAGCAGGGAGTGATTGAGAAAGTATGGCCAAAAGTCAATCCGGCCATACACGCCGAAGAGTTGCTTAACTATCTGCAGCAAAAAACATCATAAGAAATTATGGTAAACGAATTTGAC
>CAIVCU010000368.1 GCA_903904495.1 uncultured Chlorobiaceae bacterium | reverse complement strand
GTGAGCAGAATCCACCCCTCATTACGCTGCTTCAAGGCAAGCCGGACTGCAATACGCTCAACCAGCCATCCAAGAGCCGCACCTGCCGCCATCGCACCCAGCACGGATAGCCAATACGGAAGACCAGCACCGGCAAGTGAAATACCTGCAAAAGCCCCGAGCATGACAAGTTCACCCTGTCCGAAGTTGACTGCCTTACCGGCAGCATAGGTCAGCTGAAAGCCATAAGCCACAAGGGCGTATGCCATACCCATGAGCCCCCCGCCGACAGCCATCTGAGCCAGTGCAAGATATTGTGCATCCATGTGATCGCCGGTTCACTGCCCGTTTACAAATACAGACTTAATTGGCATTTGTTCTCTCCAGGACAAATTTTTCAGAGGGATTAGCCAATATAACGCGTCCGTTCTGAACCTTTCCCATCACTGTTGTTGCACGACGGAAAGCCTCATGTGTTTCGACATTCAGCGGATTCCACCTTGTCCATGGTTTTTTCCAGTCGGCAATTGAGCCTTTAACAGTCACTTTAAGGTTCTCTAATGAGAGTTTTATTTTGGAAGGAGCGGTAGAACCAGCTTCATGAATTGCTTCGGCTAACAGCAACGCCGCATCATAACCCTGTGCAGCGGAGACCGGCGAAGGAATTCTGGCAACACCGTATGCTTTATGGTAGGCCAGGATGAAGGGCTTAGCTCTCGCTATGGACTCATCCTCGATAAAGGTCTGCGGCATCAGGGCGCCATTACCGGAAGCCCCCGCTGTATCGATAAAGTTACTCATGGACAACGTCCATCCACCAATCATCGGAACCTTGAATCCAAGCTTTTCCTTTCCAGATGCTACCGCCGCCAGTTCAGGCCCGATCCCCCATATCAGAATCGCCTGTGCTCCAGCTGCCTTGGCTTTAATAAGCTGTCCTGTCATGTCTTTATCGCCGATGGCAAACTTCTCCAATGCCACTACGTTCAGTTTGTTCCCCTGTTTTTTAATCTGATCGATAAGGTCATCGCGTCCGGAAACACCATAGTTCGTAGCGTCATGCAATATCGCAACCCTGGTAAAACCAAGCCTCAGTGCTTTTTCTACCACCATCTGAGCCTGAATGCCGTCATGCGAGGCAAAACGGAAAATCGGCAGATCCTTCACTCCCGCCTTGCTCCATTGCGTCATGGAAGCGCTGCCTGCGGCCGGTGTGATGATTTTGACTATTCCCTTTTCGACGTAATATTTGTCCCCCATAACAGCGACTCCGGTGTTGACCGTGCCGATGACAGCGGAAATATCACCCATCGATGATATTTCCTGAGCAACAAGCGCACCTCGATCGTTTTTGCCTTCGTCGTCCCGTTCGATTAGCTCAATTTTCATCTTTTTTCCGGCAACAGTGATCCCGCCACTCTGGTTGATCTGAGAAACGGCGAGCTTGGCACCATCCCTCATGGAGAGACCCATCGGAGCGGACCCGCCAGAAAAAGGCCCGGTAATGGCAATTTTGACAACATCAGCGGCCATGCTGACTGTGGAAAACGAAGTCGCGAGTAAAACAGCAAGAATGGAACGTGATACTTTCATGTTTCTTCTCCTATGGTTTCAGTGGTTTGCAGATCTGAAGAAGTAAATGTCCAATGCGAGAGAGAATCAAATCCGTTGATCGTCTTACTATAACAGGTTACAAGGAATATACGGCAGATACAAATGTTATGCAAAGGGTTGCCATTTATCCGGATGACAGAGATTGGCAGCGTTTCCGGATTACCTCCGGGAGGGGGATGGATTACGGAGGAATCTGTCGATCATTTTTTCGATGTCGCCCGGGAACGGAGTAAGGGATTTACCGTATTCTCTGGCGGTTCTGTAGGCAACCATTTCGGCGAAGAGTTCCTGGTCATTTGTACCGGCGTAGGTGCTGATGGATTTAGTCTCGACATGTTTTCGTGCAGCGTTCCACTCTTTTGATTCTCTCGCGTTTTGTTCGTGGTCTATAACGTGTCCTATCTCATGGCGGAGGGAGTAATCGAGGAACTGCTCATCGCGGGTGTTGGGAAGAGTGATCCCGGTGAAACACCCCAAGTTTTCGGTATATGATCCTTTGAGTGTATTGGCAATGACGATTTTTCTGAGGTAGGGGAGATTGAAGGTGAACGTTCTGCTGTCGCGAAGAATGAAGTCAAGTACCTGATATGCTTCGTTATCGGGAACACCATCGGTAGTGATAAAAGAGCAGTTCAAGGCTTTTTTAACGTCGTTTTCAAGCAGTTTCAGAGAGTTTGGATCCTGAACCAATGCGTCGACGGGAAGCAGGATTCCAAACGTGATCATCAGGAATGCTTTTCTGAGATTGATGCTCTTCCGATGGTGAAACATCGTTAGTGTTAAAAACTGGTTGCATCCACAACTCTTGAGTCTCCCCCTTAAAACCGCAAAAAAGTATTATTGAAGTATAATAATTCTACCACATAAAACCTAATATCCCCTTAGCAATGAATTTTTATTGATAATTAAAATACCGGTCAGACTATAAGCAGATTCTTCAGCAAGGAAAACATTTGCTATTTCGATTCATCCCGGACCACTTTATCGTGCATATCGCTGGTCAGCACCTCAATACGCTGGCTCAGCTCTTTGACGAGTTCGGTCAGTTTCGTATTCTGCTGAAGCAATGCAAGGAGCTGTTCATTCTGTTGCGAGGCATAGGTCTCGCGCTGTTCGCTCGCCATGGCAAGGGCTTCGCGATGCTTTGCATCAGCATCGGCATGTGCCTTGTCACGATCGGCCTGCCGGGTCTGGGCAAGCAGGATAAGCGGAGCAGCATACGCAGCCTGAAGACTGAACGCAAGATTGAGCAGTATAAAGGGATAAACATCAAACCTGGTAAAACCAAAGGCGTTCAACCCGATCCAGATGGCAACAATGACTGTCTGTCCGACAAGAAATACGGGTGTCCCGAAAAAACGGGCAAACGCTTCGGCCTTTAAAGAGAACCAGTCATCTCCGAAAACAGAACCAAGATGAAGATGAGGAAGATGAAACCGGAAGTAATTATCCGGTTCCTGGCCAGATGGAACTGAATTCGATTTTTTCGGGTCTGTTACCATAGTTTCATTCTGTTATCAACAAAAAGGAAATGGGATTACAACAACAAAAGTTTACAGGACAATATCAGGCGAACGGATTTTCCAGGCAGGGCTTATCAAGAGATTTTGCCAATGCCTCATGGGTAATGTTGCCTTTCCAGATGTTCAGACCACTTGAGAGGCCGGGCATCATAACCATGGCACTTTCAAGCCCGAAATCAGCAATTCTCCGGATATAGGGCAGGGTCACCCCGGTAAGGGCTTCGGTTGAAGTTTGAGGATATGCCGCAGGCATGTTGGCCACACAGTAATGAACTATCCCCTCTTCAACAAAAACAGGATCTTCATGAGTTGTCGGTCTGCAGGATTCCACACACCCGCCCTGATCAACCGCTATATCGACAAGAACAGCACCATGCTTCATTTTTCGCAGCATGGATCGAGTGACAAGCTTCGGTGCAACAGCACCGGGAACCAGCACCGCGCCAATAAGCAGATCAGCCGTTTCGAGCTGCTCTTCAATATGCTGCTCGGTCGAATAAAGCGTGTGAACCTGAGGAGGAAGGGCTGATTCAAGAAATCGCATTTTTTCCTGGTCTACCTCAAGAACAGTCACATCAGCACCAAGGCCTGCTGCAGTTTTGGCGGCATGCAGTCCAGCTGAGCCTCCACCGAGGATGGTCACTTTTCCCGGCAGAACACCCGGAACGCCACCAAGCAGTTTCCCTTCACCGCCGTGATGACGAGCAAGATAAAAAGCCCCCATGAGAACACTCATTTTTCCGGCAATTTCACTCATTGGTGCAAGCAAAGGAAGACGGCCTCCATCCTGAACGGTCTCATACGCAAGGGCCGTCATCCCTGATTCAAGCAATGCCGTCGTCAGTTCGGGTACTCCGGCCAGATGCAGAAAGGTGAAGAGCATAAGTTCTTCCCGAAAGAAACAGTATTCCTGCTCGAGCGGCTCCTTAACCTTGACGACAAGATCACTCTTCCATACCGTTTCGGCTGAAGAGGTCACAATAGCCCCGGCACGACGATACTTGTCATCACTGAATCCACTGCCGGCACCGGCGCCAGCTTCAACAACAACCCTGTGACCGGCAGAAATGAGATGACGGACTCCGGAGGGAGTACAGGAAACCCTGTTCTCCCCGGACTTTATTTCAACAGGTATACCAATATGCATGTCATATTTGCTTTAGCGTTGCTTTAATATTTTCATACGTACAACGTAAAAAAAGATCAACTATCGGGTTGCTCTCGGCTTATCCGACCACCTTTTAGGAGCACTCTTTGCAAAGGGTTTTGGCGCAGGATGACCTGAATTTCCTCGACCCTGCTGTTTTGGAACTTTCACCGGATGATGATCCATCAAAGGAAAAGAGTGTGTGTCAATGACAGGAATTTTCTTCGCAATCAGTTTTTCTATATCGCGAAGGTACTCTTTTTCTTCAGCGTCACAAAACGAGAATGCTGTACCTTTGGCTCCAGCTCTTCCCGTTCGACCAAT
>CAIVCU010000367.1 GCA_903904495.1 uncultured Chlorobiaceae bacterium | reverse complement strand
TTTTATAATGTTTATAATTGTTGTATATATTTCACTGTATACTTTCACCTCTTGTCTTATGAATATTTTTTTATTGTGGTGAGGTTGCTTTTGTAAGTTGTTGAAAACATATTACGGCGTGGCCGTATAATTTGTTTATTGCTTACCTTCCTTCATTATTTATGAGTTTTTTTTCTTTGTTGTGGTATTTTATTTTTAATAGGCTCTTTATCTTGATCTTTAATTTTTACTGTTATTTTGATTTTGCGCGTGATAATTTTCTTTTTTATTCCATATACCGCTTGTGTTGTTAACGCTGGATAAGCATTATGATGAAGCAGTGCACAAAAGGGGCGGGATGTTAATTTTTGTGATTTTGATGTCTGATCGGTAAACTGTGTTTCATGAGTAAAGCGGTAGTCTACTCTCCTTTGTAATTAAATCACTCGTTATGTCCCGTATACTTACCATTGTCATGATGCTTGTCGTGCTTGTTTTTGGCGTTTTTCTCGGTACCAGGCTGAATGGAGGGAAGGATATTCAGGTTGCGCAACAGAAAAAAATGCTTGAAGCTTATGGGTTGATGAAAGAGTTCTATGTGGACAAAGTCGATAGCGACAGCCTTGCAGGTGCCGGTATTCAGGGGATGGCTGAGTACCTTGATCCTCACACTGTTTATCTGGAGCCGGAAAAGGTCTCTTTTTCCCAGGCCGAGTTCGATGGAAACTTTGATGGAATAGGCATAGAGTTTGACGTTATCAGTGATACCCTTCTCGTTGTGACTCCTCTATCCGGCGGACCAAGCGCTTCTGTTGGAATTTCACCCGGAGACCGCATTATTGGGATTGATTCTGCTTCAGCGGTTGGTATAACTCAGCAGGAGGTACTTAGAAAGCTGAGAGGTAAACGAGGAACAAAAGTGCGTTTGAAAGTATTCAGGCCCCTCAATGGCAAGCTTTTAGACTTTACTGTTACCCGCGGTAAAATATCCACGTCGAGTATCGATGCTGCTTTTATGATTAATAATAAGGTCGGCTATATACGGTTGAGCCGATTTATTGCGACAACGGCTGACGAGTTCCGTCGTGCTCTTGACGGATTGAAAAAGCAGGGCATGGCAAGACTCGTTCTTGATCTCAGAGGTAATCCCGGAGGTTTCCTTGAACAGGCTGTTGCAGTCGCCGATGAATTTCTTGACAAAGATCAGTTGATTGTTTATACAAAAAGTCGTACGGGCGGGTCGGAGGATGAGCGATATGTCGCCAAAGCAGCTGATGAAGGCTATAAAAAAGGAGAGGTGATAGTGCTTGTTGATAAAGGAAGCGCATCGGCATCCGAAATTCTTGCAGGAGCCCTGCAGGATAACAAGCGAGCAACTGTTGTTGGTGAGCTGAGTTTTGGTAAAGGACTTGTTCAGCGTCAGCTTCAATTTGCTGACGGCTCTGCGATTCGACTTACCGTATCAAGATATTACACTCCATCAGGACGTCAGATACAGCGAGTCTATCGTAAAGGAGTTGCAGGTCGTGAACGTTATTACAAGGATGCGATGGTTAATATTCTGCCTCAGAAACTCTTTAATGATCCTGACAGTTTACTCTATCTGAAAAACAATGAAGTTTCAGTTTATAAAACATCATCTCTTCCTGCATTGATTTTGTCTCTCAAAGGTAAAAACACAAAGGGTCAGAGTAAACTTACTGCGCTCAGGGATGCCGGTGGTATAATTCCTGATTTCTGGGTGACAGGAAGTGCGTACTCTGATTTTTATCAGAAGCTATACCAGTCGGGCTCTATTGATGAGATGGCACTGAAGCTGCTTGATGATCCTCATAGCTCGGTACAGGCTTATCGTACTTCATTGGATCGCTTCATTGCCGGCTATTCAGAAGAAAGCCGTTTTGACGACCTTGTATTAAAAACCTGCAAGGCAAAAAAAATTACCTTTGATAGAAATGGTTTTGTCAGGGATAGAAAAAACATAGTTCGTGCTGTAAAGTCGAAGATTGCGCATCAGCTTTTTGGTGCTGAGGGACAGATAAAATTTCTTGTACGCAGTGCCGATCCAGTAGTAAGGATAGCTGAAACCTTGCCGGATCGTCGACCCTGAGTGGGGTGAAGGAGGCCATGCTTGCTTATTTATAAACAGTTTAAACGAGGTGTTTATGTCAATAATTGAAAAAATCAACAGTGAATCCTGTACGTTACGTCTTCAGAAGGACTGGCTGAATATATTTACCTGCCCGGTTCCAAGTTCCGCTTTTCTTTCGTTTGTCGGCGTTGCAACCATCGACGCTCCTCAACATGCAGTACTGAGCCTGTTGTATGATGTCGAAGCAGCTACCGAATGGGTATGGAAAACAAAGGAGATGAAGGTGCTTGAGGAGCTTTCTGAAGATGAGGGGCGAATCGTCTATCAACTTGTCAGTGCCCCTTGGCCTGTTTCAGACCGCGAAATCATAACTCGTACCCAGGGTTATCTTGATCCGGAAACATCTGAAGTTTATATTAAACTGGAGTGTATGGCCGATTATCTCCCTTTAAACGATAAATATGTGCGTGTACCCCAGCTTGAGGGTGCGTGGAACATTATTCCGCTATCGGCTAATCAGTGCAGGGTTGTCTTTCGTCTTCATATAGAACCCGGAGGAGAAATCCCGTCCTGGCTTGCCAATATTGCTGTTATTGATACCCCATATCATACCTTGACTAATTTGAGAGAGATGGTCAAAAAGGAAAAATATCAGATTCCGGTTGAAGCCCCCTTTAAGAAATCCTCCAAAGATGTCATACAGAATTATGAGAATTTTATAACCGAGTGATCTCTTCCCGATTTTTTTTGCAGTCTTTATAAATACACTCAAAAAAAACAGTATGGATGTCGGGTTAATGCTTCATGGAGACTGGAAATTTCGTATAGAACACAAAGGGATAAAAATTTATTCCTCCAAGGTTAACGGCTCCGACATCCACGGTTTTAAGGGAGAGGCTGAGATGCAGGTATCCTTAAAAAAGCTGATCAGCCTTTTTCACGACATGCCCAGTTATAATCGCTGGGTGCATCAACTTGTGGAGATGCATATCCTTGACAAAACTGATCCTCTCGAGTATGTTGTCCGTCAAATTATCAAAACCCCCTGGCCACTTCAACCGAGAGAAGTAATTATGCGCACAGGTCTCACCACGGCAGGGGGTAATTCCGTGGCGCTTACCATGAAGGCCGAACCTGATTATCTGCCCGACAATCCCGAGTATCACAGGGTTCGTCACGCCACAGGAATGTGGGTTTTCAGGCCGGCCACCGCAGGGGCAGTTAACATCACCTTTGTCATGCACATAGATCCAGGCAAAGATGTTCCCTCTGCACTGAGTAATGCAGGAATGTTCGAAGTTCCATTCTATTCATTGAACAATCTGAAAGCTCTCATAAAGGACGCTACCTACAACCCGCCCTATCCAGAGGAAATAGAGCATCATCTCGCTCTCATTGATGATACTGCTGAAAAGCTCTGATCAGTTTATCCGCTCTTACAGGAACGGCACCTACCTCCTGACAGACTGTTCCTGCGGCAAGATTAGCTATAGTTGCATTAGTTACAATATCTATACCGGCAGCTGCGCCAAGCGCCAGAATGCCGATGACGGTATCTCCGGCACCTGAAACATCGGAAACCTCCAGCGATGTTGCAGGAATATGGGTGAACGATCCATTATAAAGTGTCATACCTTTCTCGCTTCTTGTGACAATAATGGTTTCAGCCTGAAGTTTTTCCCGAAGCATGTGGCAGGCCTCTTCAACCTCAGGGTCATTGTTATGTAGAACTATCCCTAGAGATGAAGCCATTTCTGAAAGGTTCGGCTTAAAAACCGAACACTCTTTGAAAGCGAAGAAATTCTTAAGTTTAGGGTCAACAAGTACAGGGATATTGTATGATTTCGCTGTGGTAATGATATGCTCAATGATGATCGGGGTGAGAATACCCTTGTTGTAGTCTTCCAGCACTACAGCGTCGATAGAGTTGATCACAGAGTTAAAAGAATCGATAACAGCCCGCTCAATAATCGCATCAACCTCTTTTTTGCTTTCGAAGTCAACCCTTGTAATATGATGGTTTTGTGAAAGAATTCTTGTTTTGCATGTTGTCGGCCTTGAAGCATCGCTGATCAGTCCTTCAGTTGCAAGCCCATGGTTGCGGAACAGTTCCAGAAGTTTTTCCCGGTTGCTGTCTGCTCCTGTAATACCGATCAATATGGTCTTTGCGCCGAGTGACTGTGTGTTGAGCGCAACATTGGCAGCTCCTCCCAGCCGGTAATCCTCATGCGTAACATCTACTACCGGTACAGGGTATTCCGGCGATATTCGGGAGACATGGCCAAAAATGTACTTGTCAAGCATAATGTCGCCGATAACGGCAATTCGCTTTCTGCGAAAAGAGTCCAGAATGGATTCAATGGAACTTACAGTCATAACCTCTTGTTTCGTGATGTTTTCTGTGCTCAGAAGGTAAAAAATAGCATGAAAAACCTTTTAAACAATGAAGATATGATTGTATCATTTTATTTTTTGCTATTTTTTGTTATAATTAAAGCTAAGCATTTTTAAGCTTTATATGAAAAAAGCAGGAACCAATGTTCGATAGTTTAAGTGATAAATTAGAGGCCACCTTTAAAAAGCTCGCTGGTCAGGCCACTATCAATGAGATCAATATTGGTCTCGCTATGCGGGATATCAAGAGAGCTCTCCTTGGTGCCGATGTTAACTATAAGGTAGCAAAGAAATTAATTGAAGATATAAGGGAAAAGTCTCTTGGCGAACAGGTCATCAAAAGCGTATCGCCTGCGCAGATGATTGTAAAAATTGTCTATGATGAACTGACTGAGCTGATGGGTGGTGAGCAGAAACCGCTCAACCTTTCACCCAAGAAACTTCCCGCAGTAATTATGGTTGCCGGTCTTCAGGGATCGGGAAAAACTACCTTCTGTGCAAAACTTGCACTGCGTCTCAAGAAGAACGGAAAAAATCCTCTGCTTGTTGCCGCTGACGTTTATCGTCCCGCAGCAATCGACCAGCTGAAAGCCCTTGGCCTGCAGGTTGATGTTCCCGTTTTTGCAATTGAGCAGCAGGATGCAATGAAGGCAGCCCTGCAGGGTCTTGAAGAGGCTCGCTCGTCCGGGAAGGATGTTGTTATTATTGATACCGCCGGACGTCTGCAGATTGATCAGC
>CAIVCU010000366.1 GCA_903904495.1 uncultured Chlorobiaceae bacterium | reverse complement strand
ATGCTTTTCTTTCGGTCGGCGGTTTTGACGAAACCTTCCTTTCCTGATTCTAACGAATCAGGCCCGTCTACTGATCCTCCAAAAACTTCTTTTAAAAAAAATAAAAAAAATTCGAAAGAAAAAAATCCGCTTTACACGGCCTGCATCGGGCAATACGATGCGTTCATCCGGAAGCGAACGGATAACGGTGCGAAGATTGACGGCGCCCAGGGTACGGCCATGAAAAACATTATCGCTTACCTCACGACTCAGGTCAAAACGAAAAACAAAATGCTGACTGATGAGCAGGTACCCGAAAAGGTCATTGAAAGCTGGAATCTGATCTTGGACAACTGGCAGCATCTGACAGTGTTTCTTCAAGGCAGGCTCCGGCTGGTAGATATCAACAGCGAATTAACTAACATTTTAAGCCAGGTAAAAAATGGGATCAACGGCAATACAGATAGTTCCAAAGGAAAGACAGGAACAGCGCCTGCAGCTATACGAAAAGGGGGTGCAACAATTGATGAACTCGAAGCGCTTAAGCGTCGTGGAAACACAGGTAATTCGCAACGAACTGAATTCACCTATGCTGAAGTGGTTGAATGATGATAACCTGCATGATGAGCTCATTTCCATCTTTCAGGAGATCAAAATTCTAACCGGTGCCATCATGCATACCGGGGAGAGCTTGCACCTGCAGGTACGGGTATTAAAGCTATTCCTGCTGTCAGCTCCCCAGTTCATTACGCTCACAACAAATGAGATCAGACATGCTTTCTACCTCAATAATCAGGGAGAGTTCGATGAAGTCTACCGGCACTACAACAAAGAGCTCAATGCTGAATTCATGGGGGACGTACTCCGGGCCTATCTCAAATACAAACAGGATATCTACCGGAAGACCGGTGATGAGATAAAAGCAATGATCGATCCGCCGGCTGAAGCTCCACGCTTAGTTAAGCCATCGGAAGCCGAATATCAGATGATTATCCAACGCGATTACAACAGCTACCTGGCCGGTGCTTTGGAATTCATCTTTGTTTCCAACGGCGTATATAGCCTACTGCGGAGATACGGGGCAATACAGCTTCATTCCCGGCAACACTGGCACAAGCTTATTGGCTATGCCATCAGCGAACGTATGCGGCTGGCAAACGCATCTATGTTCAAAAAAGATGCATGGGAAAAGGAAAACATCCTACGCCTGAAGGGAATCTATGACAGGTACCAGCTGGAGGGATGGGTACCCCCTGAAGAGTTCAAAATGATCATTCACACGGTCCACAAGAACCAATACTTCCGGTTTTTCAAGACGATGCAGTACTTCAACATCAAAAATATTTTCACTGAGATAAAATGTAAATGATATGACTTACACTTATCAAATTGCTATCAAAAAACCATCTGCTATATCCTATTCACAGGATGATGATTTTGAATCCTTTCTCGAAACATTGATTTCTGAACTATCTCCGATGTTTGGTATTCACCGCCAGCAGCTTTATGAAAAATGCCGGGTTAAGAATGTGAAATATTGCCGCTGGATCATTTGGGAGATTGTTTGGGCAAAATTCGGTTTATCGCTGAAGAAAACCGGAAGCATCTTTGGCAACTATGATCACACGACTGTAATGCATGCGCTGATCAAATTACCGGAAGTTTTTGAGAAAAACGATTATGTGAAGTTTATCTATGAGCATATCATTAAAAAAATGCAAATAGACAAAAAGCAACTCAGACAGAAACGTAGGAAGGTGCCTATTATTATTCCACAACCGGATTTTCAGAAACCACTTTCCCAACCCTATCTAAAGCAGAAAATCAACAGACTTCACAAATTAAAATCAGCATAATGCCTTTTACTACTGAATATACCTATCGGGGTGATCGATTTACCTCTTCAAATCTAAAGGGAAAGCCTTGCCACGCAGTGAGGAGACCTGATGGGAAATGTATTAGAGGGAAAAACAGAAATATGTTAGTTGAGTTTGAAAGTGGCATACATGTAGTTATAGCAAGACAGTTAAGAAAAATAAAATCATGAAACAGATACCAATAATCAGCCTTTGGCAACCGTGGGCAACGGCTGTTGTCACAGCTCATCCTTATAGATCTCTTGGCGGTGGCGGAGGCATCCTGCCATTAAAGCAAAATGAAACCCGATGCTGGCCCACCGACTTTACCGGCCGGGTGTTGGTCCATGCTGCAAAGAAGTGGGATAAGAAGCTGGAGGGCATTTACAATAGCTGGCCCTTCGATGAATTTCACAAACAACTTGGTAAGCTGGAGTTCGGCTGCATTGTTGGAGCTGTAGAAATTACCCGCTGCAATACATCGGAGTACTGGATATACAATCATTCGCCGGAAGTGGAATCAACGCATGAAGAGTTTCACATGGGTGACTTTTCAGCCGGCCGCTATGCATTTCCCTTGCTCAATCCGATAAGGTTTGAAGAGTCAATACCGCACAAGGGACAGCAGGGGAAGATCATGAAGGTACCCGCATCTATTCTCCCTGAAAAATACCATCATCTGTTTAAATAATGAGCTTTATGACAAGCAGTTTATTCGAAAATAACGGCGCTGACTTTTCGCCATGTGGCAAATATCGCTACAAGCTCTGGAGGATATGGAATGAGGAGTTGCCGATAGCTATGTGCATCGGACTCAATCCATCAACGGCTAATTCAGCAAAAAATGATCCTACAATAAACATTCTCAAAAGGATGCTCACAAAATTAGGCTACGGGGGCTTCTATATGATGAACCTTTATTCCTATATATCAACCAAGCCCAGTGAATTGATAGACGTTGACGAAGTTGAAAAAAGGAACAACTTTCTACGACTCATCGAGACTGCCAAAACATGCGACACGGTGATTTTCGCATGGGGAAACTTCAAAAAAGCGATTAATTCAGGCAGGTTTGTTTCTGGATTATTTGACGGTGTATGTTTTGATAAATCCAGTTCGGGCGCACCTATTCACCCGCTTGCAATGCAGGAAAGAAACGGGCGTGACCCCAATAACCCACAATTAATAAAATTCTGATGACCTGGACACTTGACAATCTGGAGCTACAACCGGACGGCACCTTCAAAGCGAAGGCTAACCAGAAGACTGCCGGCAGTACTCAAGTGATCAAATATGATGTGCTGATTGGTATCGATACAGGAAAAGAAACCGGCTTTGCAACATACTCCACTGTCAGCCGCAAGCTTTTAACCGTTGAAACCTTACCTATCCATCAGGCCATGGAGCGGGTATTATCTATCAGCAAGACTTTTAAGATCAAAGTCAGGTTTGAAGATGCGAGGCTTAGGAAGGTATTCGGGGAAACTGGCAGGGAAGTACTTCAGGGCGCTGGCTCGATCAAACGGGATGCAGTCATTTGGGAGGACTTCTTAACTGATAAAGCCATACCGTTCGAGCCAGTTGCACCAAAGGACAATAAGACGAAGCTGGAGCCATCAACCTTCAGTAAAATGACGGGATGGACCGGTAGAACATCTAATCACGCCCGAGATGCGGCAATGTTAGTTTATGGATATTAATATTTAATTATGCCAGTAGAAGATTTGATCAGTAGAGATAAGCAAAAAAGAATTTATTGGGCTATCCGCGATTGGAAGTTGGAGTTAGAAAAGCTGATGCCAAAATGGGAACTGATAGGCAAATACCATGAACGGCTATGGTTCCAGCGCATGATGCACATGGAAAAGTGGGAGTTGCTTTGTGAATATCAATGCCTTGCACGTTCCATCATCCAGCTGGAAGAGGATATAGAACATTACAAGGGAGTTTTGTATAGGCATTCCGCTGCTGTAGAGGAGTTGCGCAGCTCCATGGACCCTTTTAAAGGTATAAGCCTGAAGGATTTCCCATTAACACAAACCTCACTGTTCTAAAGTAAAATATAATCAAACTTAATGTTTTTTATATCATTATAGCTTTGTGATACCGCGAGAGCGATCACCAGCAGGAAGGTAGAACGTAATAATCAACGTAAGAGTTCATCTATTTCCATTAAATACCGCTATTCCGGCTATTTCTATGCTACCTGTTACAAGGTCTTAAGTTGCATTACAATAAGCTATCAGTTAAAAGGGGTCTGGGGTTCCTGATACCCTGAAATATCACTCTTTCAGTACTGGTAAAATATAACTTATTCCCTTCCTTACTGTGTCCTGTTAATTTTGATTCACTTTAATTCAGTGCAATATGTCGGAATCAAATAATATCAGTTCGCTTACATCAAGGATAATTACCACAAAAAACGTGGTGTGGCGTGAATTAAAATTTTTGCAGCAGGATGATTTCAAAGAATTGGCTGATTTGGATCGCCAAAAGCTTAAAAATTCGCTGGTAGGAAATCAGTTCATTCAGGCCTTTTACGTGTGGGAAGATTCCAACGGTGACCGATATTGTCTTGACGGTAAACATCGCACTTTGCTTCTGGAGGATTTGATCAAAGATGGCGTAGACGTTCCGGAGTTGTTGCCTGGTACTTTCATTTCCTGCAAAGATAAAAAGGAGGCATCGAAGCTGGTATTGGTTTTCAGTTCGGCATATGCCAAAGTAACTCAGCAGGGGTTACATGACTTTATCACATTGAATGATCTTGATTGGA
Source organism: uncultured Chlorobiaceae bacterium (assembly GCA_903904495.1). Lineage (GTDB taxonomy): Bacteria > Bacteroidota > Chlorobiia > Chlorobiales > Chlorobiaceae > Chlorobium. The sequence goes on along the minus strand of CAIVCU010000366.1, from coordinate 1,852 downwards.
CTGATCTCAAAGAAGAGGTTTCCATTCCTGCTTTCAGTGTAGAAAGGTTTGAACAAAAATTTGATTTGTTTGATGTGACTTCCGGTACAGATGAAGATCCTGATTTTGGCATCGCACAAATTGAAGTGAAGGTGCAGGCTGGTGATTTGTTCCAGTTAGGCAGGCACCGGATTATTTGTGGCAGCTTTCAGGATCCTGTTATCGTTCAGCAGCTCATGGTCGGTGATGTGGCACGGATTGTGATCTGCGATCCCCCGTACAATCTACCTACCAATTTCTTTTTGAAGGATAACCGACACACTCACAATCATGCTGATTTTGCAATGGGAGCCGGTGAAATGACTGATGATGAGTTCTCTGCATTTCTGGCATTGATCATGCAGCTGTCAGTTGATGTTACGGTCCCTGGAGCTATTCATTACATCTTTATGGATTGGCGGCACGTGTGGCACATGATGGATGCTGCTAAGAAGGTGTACGGTAATTGCCAGCCAAAGCAGTTATGCGTGTGGAACAAAGATATCATGGCGAATGGTTCCTTCTACCGGGCGAAGCAGGAGCTCTGTTTTATCTTCAGCAATGAAGCTGCAAAAGCCATCTGGAATAACGACATGCTCGATGAGGGTGGTTTCTATAAAACCAATGATGAGCTTTGCTTCATTTTCAAAAACGGTGATGTAAAACATCTAAGTAACCTGGAGCTAAAGGATCGCATCCGCTCCAATGTGTGGAACTACCCTTCAGCCGTGAGTACTGCAAATCCAGACCGCAAAGAGTTAAAGGATCATCCAACACCTAAGCCAGTGCAGATGATCGCAGATGCTATACTCGACACAACACGTGACGGTGATATAGTTGCTGATTGGTTCCTGGGTAGTGGTACCTGTCTGATCGCATGTGAAAAAACTAACCGAGCTTGCCGGGCCACTGAAATTGAACCAAAGTACATACAACACATTATTAACAGGTATGTGCGTTGGTGCAAAAAGAATAATGTACCTATTGATTTTCAACACATTAACGGCTCTTTGCAACTTGAAGATATTTTGGAGCCAACTATTTAATTTTACCGGTTCAAAAAGAGCCGGTTATGACCTCAGAAGAAAAAATAAGTTTTATGAACCAGACTGTAAAACCAATTATTGACCTTCTTGAAAAAAGGTTAAAAAATAAAACTGCTGCTCTTTCTGCCATCCAGCCTAATGGTCTTGATTCAATCCCGGACGAAGTAAAGAAAATGAGGGAACTCCAAGCAGTAAGATTAAATGCAGTTATTGAGGAGCTGACTGATTTAATTGATATTGCCAAAGCCATGTATCCAAATGCCTAAAGCACGACCTGACAAAGTAGAATTTGAAAAGAGACTAATTACAATACAAGGATGGATGATCGAAAGTATCCCGTCTGCTATGATTGTACAACAGATTCTATTGAAGGATTGGGCAAAATCTGAACGGCATGCTTTTATACTCCTACAAAAGGCCCGGGAACGTTGGATAAAGTTTGAAGATGATAACATCCTTGAAAAACGTAAAATGCGGGTGCAGGAGCTGCGAGGCATGATCCGTGCGATGAAGCAGGAGTATAAAGTCACACCGATGGGTATCAGGACGATCCTTTCTATTCAGAAAGAAATAAGCAAACTGGAGGGTGTGTATTTCGATCCGGATAAAGTCACACCAACTATCATTAGTGTTGACCTTTCGCAGGATGAGATCAGGCGGGCAAGTATTGTCAGCGGCGTATCACTGGCGGTGACTTCGACTTCCTTCATGGAAAAACCAAGCGTGTCACGGGCTTGGGCGAAAGCGAGACAGGTGATTTTCATGGGTGTAAGCAATCAGGTAATATT
>CAIVCU010000365.1 GCA_903904495.1 uncultured Chlorobiaceae bacterium | reverse complement strand
GGCATTTTAATGTCCATAAGCACCAGATTGATTTCGGGATGCTGCACAACCAGATCCACAGCTTCCTGGCCGTTAACCGCAGAAAGGATGGTGATATTGTCGCTTTTCAGGTACATTTTAACCACTAAACTGCACACCATGTCATCTTCAGCGATGAGAATGGTCAGGTTCCTGCCGTTTGGAAAAAGTGCAACACTCTCGGCAGCATGCTGCTCTATGGTCGGCCTGCAGGGGGGATTATAGGGCAGTGTGAAAAAGAATGCACTCCCCCTTCCCGCTGCCGATTCAACACGGATGGTGCCGCCAAGCATGGTAACATAAGCCTTTGAAATGCTCAAACCGAGACCTGATCCCTCATGATGCCGGGTCAGGGAGTTGTCAACCTGGCGGAACCGCTCAAAAATCTTCTCTTTCATCTCCACTGGAATACCGATACCCGAATCAATCACATAAAATTCAAGGGTCCGGTCATGCCGGGTATAGCCGAAATCAATGCTTCCGGTACTTGTAAATTTAAAAGCATTCTGGATAAGGTTTGTCAGAATCTGATGCAGCTTCGATCGATCGGTTGCAATAATGCTTTCATCATCGGAAAGTCCGGTCGAACAGGTTAACCGGATCTCTTTTGAATCTGCCTCCGGCTTGAAAAAATTATTGAGTTCATGCAGGAGCAGATTAACCGGAGTTTCGGTGATCTTCAGAATTGTTTCACCGGCCTCAATTCGGGAAATATCGATGAGATCATTGATAATATTCAACATGCGTTTACCGCTTTGCTGAATGAGGTTGATATACCCGCTCTGCTTCTCACCGGACAGTTCAGGTTCCTTCAATAGTTCTGTAAAGCCAAGGATGCCGTTCATCGGAGTACGTATTTCATGGCTGATATTGGCAAGAAACGCAGTTTTCAGGCGGTCGCTCTCTTCTGCTTTCTCTTTGGCGGCAATCAGTTCCTGCAGATATTGTTTCTGTTCAGTGACATCCGCCTTGACCGCCACAAAATTTGTTATGGTTCCATTATTCAGAAGAGCGGAAATAACTGCTGTCTCCCAAAAGAGCTCACCGTTTTTCTTCCTGTTCTGAAACTCTCCTCGCCAGATTCGACCGGAAAGTATTGTCTGCCAGAGATCTTGATAGAGCTCTTTCTGCAAAAGTCCTGATTGAAGAATGCGGGGATTTTTTCCTCTTACCTCTTCAGCAGAATATCCGGTGAGCTGGGTAAACATAGGGTTGACATACTCTATATCACCCAGAGGATCGGTAATAACAACAACCGCTGGACTTTGTTCAACTGCAGTACTGAGTTTTTGAAGTTGATTTTCAGCCAGTTTACGTTCCGAGATATCGTTAATGATGCAATAAAAGACCACATTGTTCTCAATCTCGATGGTGTTGCATACTATCTCGACATCGCGGATAGATCCATCCGCCCTCCGGTGCTGACTTGAAAACTTGTTCAGGTTTGATTGTCCGAATGTTAACAGGTCAAGCCTCACTGCTTCGGGTGTCTTCGTTGTGAGCTTGTCGATATGCATCCGGCGGAGTGTCTCGGACGGCCACCCGTAAAACTCTACAGCAGCCGGGTTGGCATCAATAATGTTGCCTTTGTCATCAATGATCAGCATGATGGACGAGTGCCCCTCAAACAGTTTTTTAAACCGGTTTTCACTGTTTCTCAAAGCCTTTTCCTCAGCATGTTTGCGCTCTGAGATATCCGAGCCGACACCGATAATGAATGGCACTCCATTAACCATTATCTTCTTTCCGGATAACCGGAACCACCGGAATTCAGGTCCGCCGTGTAAAAGGATTTTTACCTCCTCCGAATCTTCAACACCGTGAGTAAAGATATGCTGCATCTTCTCAGCGACCAGTGTTCTGTGATCCGGATGAACGGTCTCAAGGGCATAGGTGGTTGGCATGGCGCTATCTGGTTTCCCGATAACAAAATCCCGTTGATAGGCATTCCAGACCACATAACGTCCTTCCGTATCAACCATATAAAAAGCGCCGGGAATTGCTTCAATAATTTCACTGCTGAGGATTTTCTGGCTGAACGACTCCTTTTCTGCACGCCTGAGTTCTGTAATGTCCTGGGCGACAATAAAAAGTTTTGTCATCTGCCCGTCGTTATTGGCAATGGGTGAGATGGAAAGACGTATATCACGGCCGTATCGTTCATCTTCATAAACGACAAGCTTCGAGGTGCGCACTGCTTCCTCGATTTTAATTTTTCTTTTTTCAGTCACCTCAGGGGGGAGCAGATCAAAAGCGTTTAACTGCAGGCACTCTTCCACCTCTTTGCCGAACGCAGCGGCAAAAGCCTTGTTTGCATCAAGAATTGTGCCCTCCCGATCCATAATAAACGCGGGCTCAATAGTATCCAGGACGATATGAAGCATGTTATAGCGTTGTTCCTGAGCAGACTCCAGGTCTATTTTTTTTTCGCTATCATTCTGCATAGAGCTTCAAGAGAAATTTAAACCAGCCCGATAACACCAAAAACCCCCCGAAATCCCCACTCCCAACTATCATCCCTCATCCCTTTCTTCCTCAGCCCCCAGCCCCCAGCATTTCGACTGCCAACTGCCAACTG
>CAIVCU010000364.1 GCA_903904495.1 uncultured Chlorobiaceae bacterium | reverse complement strand
GCCATGGCATTGGCAGGTGCAGTAGTCTCAAAACCTACTGCGAAAAACACCACCTCTTTCAGCGGATTGTCACGGGCTATCTGCAAGGCATCAAGGGGTGAAAAGACAATGCGCACGTCTCCACCCTCACTGCGCACCATAAAGAGATCCTTCGAACTACCGGGAACGCGCAGCATATCACCGAAACTCGTAAAAATAACCTCTTTTCTTGCGGCAATTATGAGCGCTCTCTCAATCGATTCAAGCGGAGTAACACATACCGGACAACCTGGGCCGTGCACCAGTTCTATGGTATCAGGAAGCAATTGATCTATACCGTTACGGAGAATAGAGTGGGTCTGTCCACCGCAAATCTCCATAATTGTCCAGTGGCGGGTAGCTTTTCTCCTGATTTCGTCAAGGAGGTTTCGGGCAAGCTGCGGATCACGATATTCGTCAATATATTTCATTGGGACCGACCTCACAGAGATTCCGGTGAAGGTGGCTCCTCATCGGGCTGAAACGCTCCACTCTCAATAAGCTCTTCCCATAGCTTCAGGCTTTCAGCTGCCTCCTCCTCGTCAATAATTTTCAGGGCAAACCCGGCGTGGATAATGGTGTACTGCCCGACCTGAATTTCGGGCACATATTCAAGACACGCCCTTGTTTTTGAGCCGTTCACATCAACAGTCCCCATTTTCAGACCATTCTCATCAAATATTTCAAGAAGCTTTCCGGGTATGGCAAGGCACATTGCTGAGTATGGTTTATTGATTAATGAGAATTTGAGCAAATATAAGCAAACTAAATTGCAATGAGGTCATAGCGTTATGGCTAATAAACACCTCGATACCGACCGGCAAGATAGCTGCGACCGATGACAGCCTGACCAAGAGAGATGCCACCATCGTTCGATGGAACAAGGACATGGGTGAGTACCCTGTATCCAGCTTCTTCCAGCTCAAAAACAAGTGTTTCAAACAGAAGTGCATTCTGAAACACTCCACCACTCAATACAACAGTCCGAATGCCCGTTGTTTGATAAGCTTTTCTAATAATATCCTCAAAACAGTTGACCAGAGTGCGATGAAAACGCTGGCTGATATCAACAACTGAAACCCCTTCCTGGACTGCGGCGACAACATCCAGAATAATCGGCGACACTTTCATGATCCATCGCCCGCTGTGCTCCTCATGGGTATAACGGAATGACGAACTACCCATTGTCCTCCCAGCTGCCAGCATCAACTGTATAGCAGCCTCTCCCTCATAGCTAATCTCACCATGCATTCCGCTGAGAGCGGCAACAGCATCAAACAGCCTGCCGCAACTTGATGTTTCATACACGCTGACCCTCTTTTGAAGCAGCTCAAGAACGGGTTCAATACACCTCTCCTTCATAAACGGCAGATCGGGTATCGTTGAAAAACTTCTGGAAAGATAACCAAGTGCGGCCCTCCATGGCTGCATGACAGCTGCATCTCCACCCGGTAGAGGCATGGGTTCAAAAGAAGCAAACCGCTCCGCTCCTGAAGCATCACCAATCAGCACCTCTCCGCCCCATATCATTCCGTCAATTCCATAGCCCGTTCCATCAAGGATAATGCCTATTGCCGGACCTTCCTCTCTGTTTTCAGCGAGGCATGAGGCATGATGGGCATGATGATGCTGAACACCAAGCACAGGGATATCCTGCTTAAGCGCCCACCCGGTTGTCATGTATCCCGGGTGCAGGTCATGAACCAGAAGCTCAGGGGATGCCTGAAAAAGATGTTGCAGATGGGTTGCAACGTGCTGAAAATGGCGGTATGCCTCAAAGTTTTTCATGTCACCGATATGCTGGCTTATCAAGGCGTGAGTGCCCTTCAGAAGTGCAACGGTGTTTTTAAGCTCCCCCCCTGTACCAAGAACAACCGGCCCATTCTCCCGGAGAAAAACCGGTGCTGGCACATACCCCCTGCTTCGCCTGATGTGGCGGAGCGATCCGGAAAGATGAATGGTTACCGAATCGTCACATTTCAGAAAGATCGGCCTGTCATGCATGAGAAAATAGTCAGCAATACTCTTGAGCCGCAAGAGCGCTTCATCATTTTCATTGACAATAGGCTCTTCGCTGAAATTTGCGCTGGTCATCACGAGAACATCAATCCCGTCATTGAAAAGCAGGGTATGCAGGGGTGAATAGGGAAGCATAACTCCAAGCCTGTCATGATCTGGAGCAACTGATGGAGAAAGCCCTTCAAGTGTTTTCTTTTTCAGGATCACAATAGGGGCTTCCGCAGAACTCAGTGCGGCATATTCGCCCTCACTGAGCTCACAGAAATGCCGTACTACCGCCATATCACGCATCATAACAGCAAAAGGCTTGGCTTCACGACCCTTCCTCTCTCTCAATCGGCTAACCGCTTTATCATTGCGAGCATCAACAGCAAGATGAAAACCACCAACTCCTTTCAGCGCAACAATCAGGCCCTTTTTAAGAAGTTCCGTAGTTTCAAGGGCCGCATCTGATACACTGCATAGTTTACCGGATGCATCAAGCAGAGTGAGTACCGGGCCGCACACAGGACAGGCATTGGGCTGCGCATGAAAACGACGATCAAGAGGATCATGGTATTCAGCTGCACATTCAGGGCACATCGTAAAGCCATGCATCGATGTAAAAGGACGGTCATAGGGAAGGCGCGCGACGATTGTGTAACGCGGGCCGCAATTGGTGCAGTTGATAAAAGGATAACGAAACCGACGGTTTTCCGGATCCAGAAGCTCTCGACAACAGTCGTGACAAAGAGCAATATCCGGAGGAATAAGTGTCTCAACCTCATTACCGGAACTTGAATCCCCGATCACGAAACCATCCTCAGAAACACAGGAAATAGTGCACTCCTCAATGGTTTCTATTTTCGCCAGTGGAGGAACATCGCGTTTAAGTGCACGACAGAAGTCATCAAGAAAAGGAGCAGAACCCTGCACCTCGATCATGACGCCCGATGAGGTATTCCTTATAAAGCCTTTCAAAGCGTACTGAGCGGCAAGTCGATAAACAAACGGCCGGAATCCCACTCCCTGCACGATACCATTGACCTGCAGATGCCTCCGCTCATCAGCGGTTTGATCCTGGAGACTCAGCGCCGTTTCAGTTTGTTTTCAATCCACTCCAGCCAGACAGGAAGCCCCTCTCCGGTTTTCGCCGATATATCAAACCATTCAAGGTGATGATTGACCCGCATGGCGTTCTCTCTGCATTTCCGGGCATCAAAGTCAACGTAAGGAAGAAGATCAATCTTGTTGAGAATACAAATATCCGCCTCGTGAAACATCGTCGGATACTTCAGCGGCTTGTCGTCACCTTCTGTCACACTGATTATCACTACTTTCAATGCTTCACCAAGATCAAACATTGCCGGGCAGACAAGATTTCCTACATTCTCGATACAGAGCAGCGAGTTATCCTGCAACTCAAGCTCCTTGACGGCACTGTTGACCATCAAAGCATCAAGATGACATCCTGAGCCGGTATTAATCTGGATCACCGGTACACCGAGTGCCTGAATCCGGACTGCATCGTTGGTGGTCTGTTGATCGCCTTCTATAACAGCCACTGAAAAGTGTTTTTGAAGAAAAGGAATGATTTTTTCAAGCAGCGAGGTTTTTCCTGAACCGGGAGAACTCAGGAAATTAAGGGCAAATATGTTGCGCGCCTCAAAATATCCCCGGTTTCTTTCAGCAAGAAGATTGTTCTTATGAAGAACGTCCTGTTCAAGTGCAATAGTTCTGCTCTTTTTTTCATTATGATGATGCCCGTGTTCATGATTGTGGTCACCCTCATGATGATGGTCTCCATGGCCACTCTCGCTGACATGAACATGATAATCGCTCTCGCCGGGCTTGCGGAGCACTGCCCCGGAATCCGCTGAACAACCGCAGGTATCGCACATTCTTTTATTCTCCCTCTTGATCTTCTATCGTTATTGATTGAATTAAAAACTCTTCTCCCGAGACAATTTTCACCCGCAATGAACGGCAGTCGGGACACTCTGCATAATAAAAAGAAACAGGAAACATTCTGCCGCACTCTCCACACTCACCGCGACCCTCCGGTTCCTCAACCTGAAGCAAAGCCTCTTCGGCAAGTGTACCTTTCGCGGCAGCTGAGAAACAGAATTTCAATGACTCCGACTGAATACCGGCAAGTTTGCCAATCACGAGATCAATTCCGGAAATCCTTCCAGCCCCTTCCTCGCGTGCTTTAGTCTCGACTGCTTCCACAATGGAAAGCGCCATGCTCATCTCATGCATAAAGTTGCATAAAGTAATTATAAAAACCTTTTAGCGTCTGGCCTGGGTTTTTTTGCCCGGATTAGATTCCTCACTTCGTTCGGAATGACACGTGAAAGAAATATCAGGAAGACATTTTATCGCTCATTATAAGCTCATGTAAGGTAGTTTTTGATCTTCAATTTTTTTGTACCTTTGATGAAAATATATTTCTGAAAAGCCACAAATAAAGGTCGAAATTGAAGCACCTTACTGGATTATGCAATGTTCCGGCCAGTGATATCACCCGCATACTCGATATGGCCGCTGGCTATAAACAAGAGTTGGTAACCGCTAACCCTTCTTTTAATACCACTCTCTCCAACAAACGCATTGCTCTGGTTTTTTTTGAAAACTCTACCCGTACCCGTTTTTCCTTTGAATTAGCAGCCCAACATCTTGGTGCCGGAACCCTGAATTTCAGTGCGGCTGCAAGCAGCGTGAGCAAAGGTGAGACCCTGAGCGATACCATTAAAAATCTTGAGGCAATGCGGGTGGATGGCTTTGTGCTGCGCCACCCCTCTTCGGGAGCTGCGGATCTCATAACAGAAATAACATCGAAACCGGTTGTCAATGCGGGTGACGGATCGCATGAACACCCAACACAGGCTCTGCTCGATTTGTTTACACTTCGGGAATATTTCGGAAAAATCGAAGGCCTCAAGGTGATCATTATCGGTGATGTTCTTCACAGCCGTGTTGCCCGTTCTAACATATACGGACTCCTTACGGCCGGTGCAGAGGTTGGCCTGTGCAGTCCTGTTACCCTCATTCCTCCCGATGCCGCCCAACTCGGAGTCACCCTGTTCACTGATCTTGACAAAGCCATCGCATGGGCTGATACAGCAATCGTGCTTCGTCTGCAGCTTGAACGCGCTTCCGGAGGATACCTTCCCTCTCTTGAGGAGTATTCTATCTATTACGGACTTACCGACGAACGACTTGAAAGAATCCAGAAACATCTGCTGGTTCTTCATCCAGGGCCGATCAACCGTGAAATTGAAATATCAAACAATGTTGCTGACCGCATACAGCCACCTGGTTACTCGAAAAGCATGCTGCTTGAACAGGTGACTAACGGCGTGGCTATCCGTATGGCTGTACTGAACACTCTACTTGCCCAATAAAATCAACTCTAAAATCCTGTAAACGCTTTATATTTTAACCATGAGCAACACTTACCGCATCTGCAGAACAGCTTTTATCCTGACAGTTCTGCTCTTGATCTCACTGAAAAATGCCTCCGCTGATCAACTGCTGAACCCTACGACCAAAACAATTTTCACGCCACTTCTGGCCGATCCCATGGAACCTCAGGTTTCTGTTATGCCATGGATTGGCCAACGCTTTCTGAATCTCGATATTGGAACATCGGCTGATCTTTACCAGAGCAACAGTAAAAACTTTGCCATAGGCGTTGATTTCGCAACATGGTCGCTCTTGCGGGAAAGTGACAATTTCAAATTTCCGGTCGATGCTGTAAGTTATCTGTTTGGCATCAACAGCAGCTGGAAAGAAAAGATCTGCAACCAGACATTGCCCTTTGATGAGTTCAGCGGAAGAGTCCGGCTGAGCCACATTTCAGCTCATTTTGAAGATGGCCACTACGAACCCGATGGCAGCGGATGGATTCCTGAACCCGGCGGCCCTGCTATTCCCTTCACCTACAGCCGGGAATTCCTGGATCTCGTTTTGGCGCTGAGTGCTCCAGGTCACCGGATCTACGCCGGTTACCAGTATATCTACCACACTTTGCCGGATGGAATCAATCCCAACTCTTTCCATGCGGGTGGCGAGCTCTCAACTCCCGGAAACACTTACATCGCAGCTGATTTTAAACTGCTGCCGGTCTGGCAGTCATCACTGCAGGAAACCAGAGGATACAGGGGTACATGGAACCTGCAGGCAGGTATGCGTCTCAATGCCATAGGTCTTGAGAAGGTCAGAGTAACATGCAACTATTTTTCGGGAATGAGCACACAAGGGATGTACTTTTACCATCCCGAAAGCTTTACCACACTCGGGATGATTATTGATATCTAAATAAATCAATCTGAGCTGTCTCGATGCCTGAAGAACTGAAGATTATTGTGCTGAGTTGAAAAACTCCGGCACAGCAGTCTGCAAAACTTCAGGCTGTTGAGCAAGAATGTAGTTGGCAAGAAAGGGTGGATAGAGGTCGTAACGATCAAGGTCATCAAGAGGCAGCCAGCTCACCTTGAGAATCACCTGCTGGTCATCGGGATATTCAGGGTCTTTGCCGGTTATCATCTCACCACCGGTAACCGAACAGAAAAAACCAAGCGATACCGAATGATGAAGAGTGCCCTGTGCCTGTCCACCAGGATAGGGGTAAAGCAGTTCCTTGATAAAGAGCAGGCTGCCGACCTGGCACTCAAGCCCCGTCTCTTCCATCATCTCCCTCTTCACAGCTTCATCAAGAGTTTCACCCCGTTCAACTACACCACCAGGAAGAATCCAGTAAGTTTGAGGAAGCTGAGGATCTTCAGGCGCAAAACTTTTATGTTCAATCAGCAGAACATGACCCTCCCTGATACATAACGCACTTACCCTAAGCCTGACCTGTGACATAATAAAATTCCTGTCTATATGATAAACAACAAGTGATTTGTGATGTTTTTATAACTCGAAATGTGCACAAGAAAACACCTTCGTGCAACTGCGAGGATAAAAAAAGCTATCTCCTTATTTAAAATCTATTAACCACTGTATACTACGAACACCATAATAAAAACACAATTGAATATTTGTCCTCTATAACCAAAATTATGCCGGCATAAAAATGAAACAGCAAAACCCTGTCTCTGATATGACAGTCAAGTTTGGAGCTTTTGTGCGCTTTTTCTTACATTTAACGATATTGTAACAGAGTTCTTTCTTTTCTACCCGTTCTGAGCCTTAAAGGCAAAGAACTTCTTTCTTTGTTAACACACACACAACCTAACGGAGAACACACATGAAAAAAATGGTATCGCTTGCTGCGATGTTTGCAGCACTGTCTTACGCATCACCAGTTTTTGCCGAAACAAACATAAATGTTTACGGTACTCTTGATACCGCTTTCGGTGACGTATCACATTCGTTGAGTATTGATCCTCAATTCCCTGCATCGGTTAACCCTGTCAGCCCAGTCAAGAGATCAGTAGTGCATGGCGCAGCAATCGGATTGTTCAACGGCGGTATATCAGACTCCCGCCTTGGTGTTAAAGGGACTACGGATATCGGTGACGGCCTGAAGGTATTCTATACCCTTGAAGAGGGCTTCAATCTGCCCACAGGCAGAGTGAACAATGCAGCCGCCGAATTGGCTACTAATGGTGAGACTCTCACAACAGCAGGAGCAAACAGTTCGATGAATGGTCAATTGTTCAACAGGCAGGCATTTGTCGGCCTTTCATATAGTGATTGGGGCTCTCTTGCCGT
>CAIVCU010000363.1 GCA_903904495.1 uncultured Chlorobiaceae bacterium | reverse complement strand
TACAGAAGCGCTTTATACCTTCGGAGGGCACTCTTTCAGCTTTTTGAGTGTTCTTGACAGTTATGCTCTTCTTGACAGGATATCGCCGGAAGAGTTCATCAAGGATGAGCAGATGCCTTACTGGGCGGAAATATGGCCCTCAGCTATAACCCTTTCATCATTTATTGCCGATGAGCTTTTGCTTAAGGGTCAGCGCGTGATTGAGATAGGTTCTGGTGTTGGAATGGCTTCGACTGTTGCTGCGTGGAAAGGTGCCAGTGTTCTCGTTACAGACTACTCTCTTGAAGCTCTTCGTTTTGTGCGCTATAACGCCTTGAAAAACAAGGTGACTTTTGAACTCGACCGGCTTGACTGGCGAATGGTGAAGTGCAGTGAACAGTTTGATCTGCTGTTTGCAGCAGATGTGCTTTATGAAAGGGTCAACCTGCTTCCGATTGTGACAGCGATGGATAAACTTCTGAAACCGGATGGTGCGGCATACATTGCAGATCCGAGAAGGAGAATGGCTGAACAATTTCTTGAGCTTGCCGCTGAAAATAATTTTTCAATAACTCCTTTTCCGAGGAAGTACACAGGAGGACCGAAGGAGGTTTCTGTGAATATCTACAAATTGACAAGACAAAAGAAGAGTTAATGGAGAGCAGGGAAAAGCAGCTTTCGGTACGCTGGCGATATGATGCCGGCAATGGTGCGCTTATCTGGCAGCTCATGTTTATAGAAACCGGTGACCTTATCGGTCAGAAGCGTTTTGCTGTCAACCGGAGGGCATTGTTTTTCTGTATTGATATAATGACCGGCAAGGTTATTCGCGATGATTATCTGTTGATGGATCACCATCATCCTGTTCCTGCCGGTGAGGGGTGGTTTGTAGGGCTTGAAACAACGCTCGGCAGTCTAATCTATTGCTATGCCTATCACTCACAAAGCCCTGAACATAAGGGAATATGGGCGATTGATCTCAGGGCTGACAAGGTGGTCTGGTCACGGCCGGATATCAGTTTTGCAGCAAATCTTGATCACGCGTTTCTTGTGTATCAGCTTTCTGTTTTTGGCGGCTTCCCGGAGCGGCATTTTCTGCTTATTGATCCTTTTACCGGTGAGGATATTTGTCCCCTCGGCCTTGATAGTCCTGCGGTTAATGCAATAAGGCAGGAGGTTAAACACGAGGAAGAACGACAGCAGGTTATTCTACCCGAGTTTGTTACGGAAGAGATGACTGAAGAGTGCATGGCCTTGCATCGGGCAGGTATCACCGAAACAACCCGCTGTGAGTGTATTGTTCAGGGTTCATTGACTGTTGTCGCTTTGCATGAACAGCAAGAGTTGACAGGTCTATGGCACTCTTTTCTTAAAGTGTGGAGCACGGACTCTCTTGTCTATGCCGACTCTATGGAGGAGGGTGTGGAAAAACCCTGCCTGAACAATTTTCTGATACGGAGCGAAAATTTGTATTACCTTAAAAATAAAGAGGAACTTGTCTGTGTTGCATTTTCATGAAGAATTCATCGTCATCCCCCTCACCTGAACTATTGCTGGAAAAGTCACTTCCTGTCAGTGACTTTCTTGGACAACTCAGGAGCCGTAAAAATCTCTCACCCAATACTGTTATTGCTTACAGAACCGATCTTGTTCAGTTTATTTCATTTCTTGTCCGCCATTTCAAGCTTACCGATGCAAGCTGCTTTAATCCAGAGCAGGTAACAGCGGTCGATGTGCGGCTTTTTTTTGTGTCATTGATCGAACGGGGCATTCAGCAGCGATCCATTGCCAGAAAACTTGCTGCGGTTAAAAGCTTTTACCGGTATCTGCTGGAAACCGGACATATAAAGAGCTCTGTGTTTTCCTATATCACTGCACCGAAGTTCCCTCGGCGTGTTCCAGGTTTTTTGACTGAACAGCAGACTGAGAAGCTTTTTAATAAGGTGCTGCCGGATAGTTTGATCCAAAGCAGTAACCCTGAAAAAAACGTGCTCGAAGAGTCTTTTGTCCTGGAACGGGATCGGAGCATTTTAGAACTGCTTTATGGCAGCGGGCTTCGTATTTCAGAGCTTATCGGACTGACAATGGATAGTCTTGATCTTGACAACGGCTATGTGAAGCTGACAGGAAAAGGCAGCAAGCAGAGAATTGTTCCGGTTGGCAACGCGTGCATTGAAGCGCTTAAAAAATATTTTGAAGTACGGGGAAACTTCTTTAGAATACCTACAACGGCGGATACCCCAGCCTTACGGTTTGTTTTTATTACAAATACAGGCAAAAAGATTTATCCCGTGCTTGTCCAAAGATTGACCAGAAAGCACCTCGTTTCGGTCACTGAACAAAAACAGAAAAATCCACATATACTGCGTCACAGTTTTGCCACACATCTGCTGAACAGTGGAGCAGATCTTAAAAGTGTCAGTGAAATGCTTGGACACAGCAACCTGTCAACTACCGAAATCTATACTCACGTTACGTTTGAGCGCTTGAAGGAGGTTTACCGGAAAGCACATCCAAACGCATAGGTCTTTTGTCGGCTCCCCTATTATCTTTTCAGCGGGGCCTTGTTCCTTCATTACGTTCATCATATTTTAACGGAGGTTATTATGACTAAAGCTGTTGTTAGTGATGTTGTCAATGTTAAGGTTACCTTACGCCACTCCAATAATCATACCGACATAGAAGAATATGCCCGCAATGCAGTCCTTCCTCTTCTGAAAATTTTTCCGGGTATTATCAGTTGTCACATAATTCTGGATCATCAGAAAAATGACTTTGAAAAAAACAAGCTTGCCGAGATAACGGTGCATGTACCCCAGAATGTTCTTGTTGCAAAGGAATCCGGAGCGGCATATGAACAGACTATAGACACATGCGTTGAGGCCTTGAGCCGGCAACTCAAAAAGTACAAGGAAAAATTACAATAACTGCATGCCGTATGCGAGAGTCTGCCGGGCGAAAGGGATACGCCCGGCAGGTTATCGGAAGTTTTTTAACACTTCGAAAGCAGACACCATGAACTTTGATCAAAAAGGATTAAAAAAGCGATCCATAACGGTCGCCTATTTTTTTAATACTATATGTACGAAGCACGATATTAAATTGAGGCGTCTGAACAGTGTTGATGAACAGAAACGGCGGATTTTTGAGCGTGATCTTCATCGTCCCGGACTTGCACTTGCAGGGTTTACCAATCTGTTTACCTACAAACGGGTACAGATTCTCGGAAATACAGAAACCAGGTTTTTAAATCACCTGGATGAACAGGAAAGAAACCGGGTCTTTGAAAATCTTGTGCGATTCAAAATACCGTGCATTATTCTTACCAGTAATAACAAACTTCCGCAGGCACTGCTTGAAATGGCCACAAAGGCGGGTATTCCGGTATATATTACGCGCCTCTCTTCTACCAAAACCATCTATTTTGTCACAGGCTTTCTGGACGACCAGTTTTCGTTTTACCAGCAGTATCATGGTTCAATGGTGGATGTTTATGGCGTCGGGGTGCTGCTTGTCGGTAAAAGTGGACTCGGAAAATCTGAAATTGCACTTGATCTTGTTGAAAGGGGGCATGGTCTAGTGGCTGATGATGTGGTTGTTATCCAACGGAAAGGTGAATCCATGATGCTCAATGCCAAACGAAACAATATCATTGACCATTTCATGGAGATCCGCGGCCTGGGAGTGGTTGATGTGAGAGCTACCTTTGGTATCCGGGCAATTCGTGATGTCAAAGAGGTACAGGTTGTTGTAGAACTTCTTGAATGGGATAAAGAGATGGTGTATGAACGGCTTGGTCTGGATACTAAATTCATAAAACTTCTCGGTGTTGACGTTCCACTGGTTGAATTACCTATCTTTCCCGGTAAAAATATTACTGTTATCATTGAGGTGGTTGCCCTTAACTTTCTTTTGAAGAGATATTCAAATTATGTCGCAGCTGAGGCGCTGACCGACAGGATTAAAAACGTGATCAACAGTGACAAAACAGAGGATGACAGTAATGATTGAAACATGTGCCGACAGGGTTTCCGTAGCGTTCAGACTTGCAGCTGCCCTGTTCATCGTTCTGAATATGCTTGCTTTCTCTGCGTGCAGTCGAAACAATGGGGGTAATGGTAAAGGTGCTAAGAGTAGCGCAGCCATGGATTCAACTCTTGTTATCGCAATGCTTGGTGATGCAGATTATCTTAATCCCGTTATCGGGGCTACCGTTACCTCAAGTAATATTTTTGGCCTTATCTATCCCTCTCTGCTGCAAAGTGAATTTGATACGACGACCGGGCTGATGAATTACATGGCCCTTGAGAAAAAACTTCGTGAAGTAACCCCGGGTCAAGGCAAAAAAGCACCGAAAGGAGCTCTTGCCAAGAGCTGGCATATGTCAGATGATCATAAATCGCTCACCTACATTCTCAGAAATGATGCGCACTGGGATGACGGGAAGCCGGTAGTATCAGCAGATTTCAAGTTTTCCTATCAACTCTATGGTAATCCGGTGATTGCAAGCGCCCGTCAGCAGTACCTTGCAGAGCTTGTCGGTGCCGACAAGGGCAGGATTGATTTCGATAAAGCCATTGAAACACCAAATGATACAACGCTTGTCTTCAGGTTTTACAAGCCGGTTCCCGAACATCTTGCACTTTTTCATACTTCACTGACACCACTTCCTCGCCATCGCTGGAAAGATGTTAAAGCTGATGAGTTTCGTCACTCACCCCTCAATCTTGAGCCCCTGGGAGCGGGCCCGTATAAGCTGAAGAACTGGCAGCAGCAGCAGGAAATTGTTCTTGTATCGAACAGAAAGTCAAATCTTCCGAAACCCGGCACTATTCCTGCGATCTCTTTCAAGGTAGTGCCTGATTACACCGTCAGGCTGACGCAGCTTCAGACCGGTGCGGTGGATGTTGTGGAAAATATAAAACCGGAGGATTTCACTGCTCTTTTGAAAGCAAATCATCAGCTTGAGATTAAGACGGTCGGTCTGCGGGTTTATGACTATGTCGGATGGTCAAATATCGATCAGGATGAGTACAGAAAAAGCGGAACATGCAAACCTCATCCTTTGTTCGGATCGGCTCGTGTCCGTCTTGCCCTTACAACAGCTATTGACCGTCAGGCAATCATTGACGGTTATCTCAAGCAGTATGGCGTGGTCTGTAATAACGATATTTCACCCTCTCTGAAATGGGCGTATAATAATCGGATTACTCCTCATGCATTTGATGCAGAACATGCATCTGCTTTGCTCAAGGTTGAGGGCTGGCTTCCAGGTCCGGACGGCATTCTGCAAAAAAATGGCAGAAGATTCAGTTTTGTGCTCTATACCAATGCGGGTAATGCGAGAAGAAACTATGCAAGTGTTATTATTCAGCAAAATCTTCGTGCAATTGGTATCGACTGCAAGCTTGACGTTCAGGAGTCCAACGTCTTTTTTGAGAACCTTCAGGCCAGAAAACTTGATGCTTGGATGGCAGGGTGGTCGATCGGTCTGGAAATTGATCCTCTTGATGTGTGGGGTTCAGATCTTAAAAAGAGCAGGTTTAATTTTGCGGGCTACCGCAATCCGAGGATTGACGAACTTTGCGAGCTTGCAAAGCAGAAAATGGATCCGGTGGGAGCAAAGCCCTACTGGCTTGAGTATCAGGAAATCCTTCATCGTGATCAACCGATCACTTTTCTCTACTGGATCAAGGAAACACAGGGATTCAGCAAAAGGATTGAGGGTGAGGATCTCAATATTTCCGGCACTTTTTACAATGTTGACGACTGGCGGCTTCGGCCTTCAGCAAATATTGCTCAATAGTTTGTTATGCTGATTTATATTTTAAAACGGCTTTTGATAGCCGTCCCGTTGATTTTCGGGGTCTTGACCTTAACGTTTTTCATTATCAGACTTGCTCCCGGTGATCCCGCAGCTTTTTTTATCCAGCCGGGGATCAGTCCTAATGTTGCCGAGCAGATCAGGGCCCAGTATGGTCTTAACGATCCGTTGCCAGTGCAGTATTTCAAATGGTTAGCCAATGTTCTGCAGGGTGATTTCGGACGAAGTTTCAGTCGGGCCCAGCAGCCGGTCTTTGATGTCATTGCTGAAGCACTGCCGATAACCGTTATTATAGCCGGACTGACTCTTGTTGCAAATTTTACCTTCGGTATTCTTATCGGCATTATTTCGGCAGTTCGCCAGAACACTTTTCTCGACAGGTTTCTGACAGTGACAGCCCTGTTTTTTTATTCGATGCCGGAGTTCTGGTTTGCGCTGATGATGATTATTCTTTTTGCCCTGAAATTTCCTGTTTTTCCGGTTTCAGGTCTGAACGAAATTGGGGCTGAAAGTTATGGTCCGATTGGTTTTCTGCTTGACCGGTTATGGCATCTCGTGCTTCCGGTTACCGTACTCAGCATTAATGGTGCGGCAGGTATTGCCCGCTATGTCAGGGGCAGCATGCTTGAAGTGATCCGGCAGGACTATATCCGCACCGCAAGGGCCAAGGGGTTGCCTGAGCATGTGGTTATTTTCAAACACGCACTTCGAAACGCTCTTCTGCCGGTGATTACCCTTATGGGAAGTTCTTTGCCTTTTATTTTCAGTGGAGCGTTGTTTATTGAGGTTATTTTTGCTTTTCCCGGAATGGGAAGGGTGACGGTTGAAGCTATTTTTGCAAGGGATTACCCGCTGATTATTGCCAATACCTTTATTTCCGGTTCTCTGATAGTGCTTGGTAATCTTTTTGCCGATGTTCTTTATGCTGTTGCAGACCCGAGGATAAAGCTCTGAATGTTATGACCGTCAACCTGTAATGTTTGCTGTTTGAGAATAGAACTGCTGAATACGCCACCCGATGCCGTTGAAACCAGAATCGAGGAACAGATTCGGCCGCTGTGCATGGATGATTTTGCCGGTCAGCAGCGGTTGACCGAAAATCTGAAAGTCTTTATTTCAGCGGCCAGAATTCGGGGTGATGCTCTGGATCATGTGTTATTATCCGGTCCGCCCGGCCTCGGAAAAACGACGCTCGCCTATATTATTGCCTCAGAGATGGGAAGCAGCATCAAGTCAACTTCCGGCCCTTTACTCGACAAGGCTGGAAATCTTGCGGGACTTCTGACCGGTCTGCAGAAGGGTGATGTGCTTTTTATTGACGAAATTCACCGTATGCCACCGGCTGTGGAGGAGTATCTCTACTCAGCCATGGAAGATTTCCGGATTGATATCATGCTTGACAGCGGACCCTCTGCAAGGGCGGTACAGCTGCGTATCGAGCCCTTTACTCTTGTTGGTGCAACGACGCGTTCGGGTCTTCTGACCTCACCACTCAGGGCAAGATTCGGAATCAACAGCCGTTTTGATTACTATCCGCCGGATATTCTTGAAGGAATCATCATAAGGGCTTCCGGTATTCTGGGTATAGGCATTGATAAGGAAGCTGCATCGGAAATTGCCGGACGTTCAAGAGGTACCCCCCGAATTGCCAATAGACTGCTCAGGCGTGCCAGGGATTTTGCTCAAGTTGACCGCGTAGAGCTGATCAATCGCGCTATTGCCATGAAGACCCTTGACTGCCTTGAAATTGATGAGGAAGGTCTTGATGATATGGATAAAAAAATCATGGAGACTATTGTCAATAAATTTAATGGAGGACCCGTAGGGATTGCATCTCTTGCTGTGTCGGTGGGAGAAGAGAGGGATACCATTGAAGAGGTTTATGAACCCTATCTTATACAGGCAGGCTATCTGGCCAGAACGACAAGGGGAAGAGTTGCAACACGTCAGGCATTTTTACGGTTTTCAACCGGCAATGAAAGCAATGAATACTCTTTGTTTGATGCACAGCAGGATCGGTAAGTTACTGCCATACCGGTTTGATCGACTGAGTTTCTTCTCTTTTGTGCTTACCAGCGCTATCGCTGCTCTTGTTTTCCTTTCATCCTGTTCTTCCCGGCCAGTTCTTTCCGGAAAGATCGCTTCCGATTCTCTTGCTGAAGCCGCAAAAAGAGAGTTTGCCGCAGCATCGTTTTTGAGTGCTAAAGAAGACTATCGTGGTGCTGCAGACAGATATCAGAAGCTTCTGACAGTCGATTCATCAAATGCTGCGATTAATTACGCACTCTCAAAAGCCTACGTCGGACTTGGTGTTATTGATTCTGCACGTCAGTTCAGCGAAAAAAGCGTGTTGCTTAATCCGGGTAATAAATATTATCTGAGGTTTCTTGCCGGTATAGCTCATCAGATGCACGATTATGGCCGTGCAGCTGAGCTTTACTTGCAGCTTGTTGCTCAGGAACCGGGCAGTGCTGAACCACTCTCCTGGCTTGCCCTTGAATATCTTGCTGCTGAGCAGCCTGAAAAAGCCCTTGCAGTGTTTCAGGAAATTCTTGCCATTGATCCCAAAGATCAGACAGCTCAGGCCCAGGTGTTGCTGATGCAGATAAAACTTCTCCATTATCACGAAGCAATAAGTACAGTGATGGAGCTGATAGATCAGGGAAATGGCAAAGAGAGGTTAAGCCTGACACTCGGAGAACTCTATATGCAGACGGGACAGCATGATCTTGCTTCCAGCACCTTCAGGGAGGTGCTTCAGGAGAATCCCCGGTTCATACCAGCATGGCTGGCACTTTTAGAAGTTTCAGTACAGAAAAAAAACCGCCCGGTTTTTCTTGAAGATCTTAACAGGTTTTATAATACCAACCAGGTGAGTCTTGAACAGAAAATTGAACTGGCCAAACTCTTTGTTGTTCGTTCATCAAAGGACAGCTCTTTTGTCGACCCGGCTTTAGTCATGATTAATGAGATCAACAAGCGACACCCCAACAACAGCAACGTCTATGCGCTTAGAGCAAATGTAAAACTGTTACATGATCAGGCTGCTGCGTCCATACCGGATTTCAAAAGGTCACTTTTGCTGGAATCTGGTAATATTGCAATCTGGGAGGATCTTGTTGCTGCCTATCTCACGCTGAAGGAGTACAAGCAGGCAGAGAAGGCGGTCAACAGCATAAAAAAACGGTTCTCAACCCGGCCCCTCAGATTTCTAGCTCTGGAAGGTGAAATCTGTTTTCAGACCGGTAACGTTAAAAAGGCGTTACTGCTGCTTGAACCAGTAGTGCAGCCAAAAGTTGCTCAAAAGGATAAACAGCTTTATCTGCAGGCAGGCAGCACCCTGGCTTTATGCTATGATAAACTTGGTTTTCCCGATAAAAGCATTCGCCTCTATGAGTCAATACTTGATATGGATGGGGAGAATGTATTTATGATGAACAATCTTGCCTATGTACTTGCAGTGCAGGGAAAAGAACTTGCAAAAGCCAAAGAACTGGCGCTAAATGCAGTTGCAGCAGAACCGGAGAATGCGAGCTACCTTGATACGCTTGGCTGGGTGCTCTTCAAATTGGGGGAGTATGATAAATCCCGTGATATGTTTGAAAAAGCAGCAGGACTCGATTCTCGTGAACCTGAAATACTTGATCATCTTGCCCAGGTATACGAGAAACTCGGAAACCATGAGAAGGTTCAGGAGATGAAGGTAAAGATGAAAAACCTCAAGAAGTAGTAGCGTATTGTTACACTGTTCATGACTTTGAAAAGCACAAAAAAACAGCGCGGTTTATATTCCGCGCCATTTTTTTGATTACGTATAAGTCAACGTGAGCTTCTATTGCTCATTATTGAAGTTGGTGCGTGCTGCCAGGTATTCGTAATGAGCCCATCGTGCATCCACCTCTTTCTGGATAGCCTTGTAGTACTCTTCAGCAAGAGCGGGATGGCTCTTTTTGAGCATCCTGAAACGGTTTTCCATATTGAGGAAATTGGCAACCGGCATTTTAGGCTTTTTCGAATCAAGAATAAGCGGATTTTTTCCTTCAAGCAAGCGTGCAGGATTATAGCGATAGAGTATCCAGTGACCGGAATCAACCGCAGCTTTCTGATTCTCGAGAGCCGTTGACATATTGATGCCGTGTGCAATACAATGTGAATAGGCAATGATGATGGACGGCCCATCATATGCTTCAGCTTCGAGGAAAGCTTTCAGTGTCTGTTCATCACGGGCACCAAAAGCAACAGACGCGACATATGCGGTTCCGTAGGACATTGAGATCATGCCGAGATCCTTTTTTGTCCCTGTGCGTCCCGCAGCGGCAAATTTAGCTACTGCAGCTTTCGGCGTTGCTTTTGATGCCTGTCCTCCGGTATTGGAATATACTTCGGTATCGAGCACCAGAAGGTTGATGTTTTTATTCCCTGCTGTAATATGGTCAACACCGCCATACCCGATGTCATAAGCCCAGCCGTCACCACCAACCCCCCAGACACTCTTTTTTACAAGCATATCTGCCACGGAAAGCAGATTTCTTGCATCTGCAGAATCGATATGAAGAAGCTTATCCTTCAGGATTGCCACCCTTTTTCTCTGTTCAAAAATTTCCGGTT
>CAIVCU010000362.1 GCA_903904495.1 uncultured Chlorobiaceae bacterium | reverse complement strand
TCCTTCTGTAACAACCAGCATTCAAAAAAAGGCACTCAAACCGGGCGCCATGTACCAGCGATTTCCTCCCCTCGGATAACCATACTCTTATGGTGGTAAGCGGTTTGCCGAGTATTCTGGATATGGCCCGGTGTTTGAGACCGGAAATTGCTGACAGCAGGACTGATAACCGTATATCGGCATCCCGATTAAAGAGCGCGGTCTCAGGGGTTTCTTTGGAAAAGCAAGGTGTTTCGGGCAGACTATGTGCATCATCCTGATCAAGACTGTCGAAATAACAGGTTCTGAATGTTTGAAACACTGTGGTTTCAGAACTTAGATGATCAACATTCAGGTAGGTGCGATTTACCAGTTCAGTGGCTTTCGTCTCAGAACCGGTCAGCCAATGGGCAAGGCTGTATATATCATCCATTAAATCCAGCGGTGTTCTTTTTGTCTTGATCATACAATCTCTCCATTTTATGATTACATAGATCACTTACCTGTTCATCAGTCTGAACATAAAAGACGGATCAGGGGCTGTTACTTGCCGCGGATCCATATGAATGCTATTTCAGTTAGCATCAATCTTTAAACTTGTCAGCGATATCTTTAAGAGTTGCACTTAAGGAACGTAAAGCACTTTCTACACCATCTTTAAGTTTTTCCCAAACGTCTTCGCTGGCCTCACCAAGCTCTTTCAATTTGTGCTTCGCATCATCAACGGCTTTTTCAAGATGATCAACCTGCTCCGCATATTTAACGCGAGTGTCAGCTGCAAAGCCTTTTACTTTAGCCTTGAATTCAGCTAACTGGGCCTGCGCGAGTTCCAGTTCCGCCTCTGCTTTCTTTTTGTATGCATCTCTCAAGCTCATAATGAATCTCATTTATTGGTTGATATTGTTTTTCGCTGATACAATAGAGGTAAAAGGAAGCAGTTAGTTTCTCCAGCTTCCTTTTGCGGTTATCGTGACCAGTGAGTCAATCCTGCGCATTTCGGCATTTTGATGCGGAAATGGTGTTATCTGTTACGGTTTTCATCACTTCGCTGCTGTTCCAGAAGTCTCCTGTTGTTTTCATCAGTACGCTGCTGGTCCAGTGTTCTCTTGTTGTTTTCATCGCTGCGCTGCTGATCCAGTTTTCTCTTGTTGTTTTCATCGCTGCGCTGCTGATCTAGGTTTCTCTTGTTGTTTTCATCGCTGCGCTGCTGGTCTACTCTTCTTCTGTCTTCATTATTGCGGTACTCTGTGTCCCGGTACCTTCTTATATCCTCAAAACGATGTCTTCTTATCCTGGAGGGAAGCTGGTTTGACCTGATACTGATCCAGGGACCACGGTAGTCGGAAGACCGGTACCATAAACCGTTTTGATTCAGGTAATACAAATTGCCGTACGACACAATATCATAAGGGCTTCCTACCGATACTGAAAACCCCATATCTCTCAGTTCGACAAAATCCGGTCGCCTGTCGATTACGAACGAAGGTCGGCTCCCGACTCTGATATTCAATGCAGCCTTTGCATCGGTTGTGGGATTACCGAGAAGCATTCCTGTGATTCCTGCAGCTAACCAAATGGTTTTTTTCATCGTTACTATCTCCTGTTACTATGTTTATTGGTTGGTATCTCATAAAATCAACGAGCAGTCAGGAAGCAGAGTGCACTGCCAGGCACTCTTTCATCGATGTTAAATACGTCGCCCTTGAATAACGCGAATCAGAATAACCACGATTGCGATAACCAGAAGGCCATGAATAAGTCCTCCCAT
>CAIVCU010000361.1 GCA_903904495.1 uncultured Chlorobiaceae bacterium | reverse complement strand
GAACTTGCCCTTGCAACAGTTTCTGAAGAACGGGTGTACCGTTCTCTATTTCCCCCTGCAGACACCTCAGGCACTGACTACACCCGCCACATCTCCCTTGGAGAGTGGGCTGATGCTTTCGTGATCGCCCCGGCTACGGCAAATACCCTTGCAAAACTGAGTGCCGGCCTTTGTGATGACATGCTTACTGCTCTGTTTCTCACGCTGCGTCCTGACAAACCTGTACTGATTTTTCCAGCAATGGACGGACAGATGTACCTGTCGGCTTCTGTCCAGCGAAATATTGCCATGCTTACCGCCCAAGGGTGCAGCGTAATCGCCCCTGAATGCGGTGAACTTGCTTCAGGACTAAGTGGCATAGGCAGAATGCCGGAACCTGAATCCATTGTATCATCTCTTGAAGAGGCTCTGCATGTCAATACTGTCAGTTCTCTCCTTCCTGGATTATCCGTTGTTGTTACCGCCGGACCGACACGGGAAAAAATTGATGGCGTCCGTTTTATCTCTAATTACTCTTCGGGAAAAATGGGATTTGCCATTGCCCGTGCTGCTGCCAGACGCGGAGCACTGGTTACCCTCATTACCGGACCGGTTCATCTTGAGACGCCTCCTGGAGTGACCCGTCTTGATGTTGAAAGCGCATTGGAAATGCATGATGTCGCCGAGAGCTGTTTCAAGAGCTGCTCAATCTTTATCGGAGCGGCTGCTGTTTCCGATTATCGTCCTCTTGCCCCTTCGGAAGGAAAAATGAAAAAGGAGGAGCCGGAAATCCAGCTTACCCTCGTAAAAAATCCTGATATCCTAGCCGAGTTCGGTATGCAGAAAGCTCCGGGACAGCTTGCCGTGGGCTTTGCTCTTGAAACACAGACAGGCCTCGGCAATGCACGCAAAAAACTGAAAGCCAAAAACCTTGACCTCATTGCATTCAATTTTTTTGATCGTAAAACCTCGGGCTTTGAAGTCGATACAAATATTCTTACCCTGATAGATAGCGAGGGTGCAACTACTGAACTCCCGCAGCTTTCAAAGGATGCAGCCGCAGAAAAACTTCTGGACTTTATAGAAAAGCTCTGCGTTTAATACCGGCATTAACCTCTGAAGAACGTGTAATTGTCATGCAAGGTTTTTTATTCGGCACGGAGGAACAGGCTACACCTGTTCCTGTAGATACGGAATCATCATCAGAATCGCTGGCTCTGTTGTACAATGCCGCAAAAGAGTGTCGCAAATGCAGGCTTGCGGAAACGAGACTGAACTTCGTTTTCGGTGAAGGTAATCCGAGTGCTGATCTTGTTGTTATAGGTGAGGCCCCAGGTGCCGACGAAGATGCTTCAGGCAGGCCTTTTGTAGGCCGATCCGGTCAGCTGCTCGACAAAATCCTGCTGGCCGCCGGATTTCTGCGCGAGGATGTATTCATTTGTAATATTCTGAAATGCAGACCACCCGGAAACCGTAACCCGCTTCCTGGTGAAATCGAGTGCTGCAGACCCTTGCTTTACCGTCAGTTGCAGATTGTGAAACCGAAAATCATTCTGGTTCTTGGAAAGGTTGCGGCCAATACCCTCTTTGAAAACTCTCTTTCTTTAGGCTCAATGAGGGGGGAAGTCAAAAAATGGAAAGAGTATGATTGTTTTATTACCTATCATCCAGCGGCCCTGCTTCGTAACCCTAACTGGAAACATGGCTGCTGGGACGATATACAAATTATGATGCGACATTACGCACAGATTTCGGGGCAGGGAAATGCTCATAAAATGCCACTGAACGATGATTAAGCGATGAATAAGCAAGCAATTGTTGCTATAGATTTTAACAAGGATATCGATTTCAGCAAGGAAGGTCGTGTTCCTCCCTATTCAACTGACATTGAGCAGGAGGTTCTTGCCTGCATTCTCCTTGAAGATGATCCTATTGAACAGGTTATCCAGATATTCGGAGATAACGGCGAAGATGTGTTTTATGAACGGCGCCACCAGATCGTCTTTAAAGCAATGATGCAGCTCTATAATAAACGGCAGGCGATTGACATTATCACGGTCAGTGAAGAGCTGCTGAAAATGAATGAGCTTGAAGCTGTTGGTGGACGGCACTACCTTGCCGAGCTTTCCGGGAAAGTTATCAGCGCTGCAAACATTGAATACTATGCACGTCTTGCAAAAGAAAAGTATCTCTACCGCCGCATGATATCCATTTCGGCTAAAATCTCCGGTGTTGCCTACAGTTCATCGATGGATATTTTTGATCTTGTCGAACATGCATCTCAGCAGTTTTTTAACATTTCTCAGGCAGGTGTTAAAAAGAAAGCATCTTTAATTAAGGAACTTGTCAAAAATGGTATACGGATGCTTGAAAGCCTGAGGGCATCACAATCATCTGTAACCGGTGTCGGATCCGGTTTTTCTGAACTGGATCAGCTTACCGCCGGGTTTCAGCCATCCGATATGATTATCATTGCTGCAAGACCATCTGCCGGTAAAACTGCATTAGCACTGGCGGTTGCCCGTAATGCAGCTGTTGATTTTGATACTCCTGTGCTATTTTTCAGCCTTGAAATGGCTGAGGTGCAGCTGGCTATAAGGTTAATGTGCGCTGAAGCCTATGTTGAATCCCAGCTTGTCAGAACCGGACGGATAACACCGGAAATGATGGGAAGAATCATCAACAGCATGGATAAGCTCAATGAAGCAAAACTTTTTATTGATGATACTCCCGGTATTTCCATTATGGAACTTGCCGCCAAAACCCGAAGGATGAAGCAGGAGCATAATATCGGCATGGTTGTGGTCGACTATCTTCAGCTGGTAACCCCTGTCAGGGATGGCAGAACAAACAGGGAACAGGAAATTGCCCAGATATCCCGTTCATTGAAGGCACTTGCCAAAGAACTGAATATTCCAGTCATTGCTCTCGCTCAGCTTAACCGTTCGGTCGAACAACGCTCGGGTGACCGAAGACCCCAGCTCAGTGATCTCAGGGAGTCCGGCTCTATCGAACAGGATGCGGATGTCGTCATGTTCCTGTCGAGGCCGGAAATGTATGGCAAAACAACGTTCGAAGACGGTTCTTCAACAAAAGATGTTGTTGAAATAGTCATCGGCAAACAGAGAAACGGTCCGATCGGGGATATACGCTTATTATTCCTGAAGAACTATGGACGTTTTCAGTCAACGGCCAACAGCTATGTTACCAGTGGCGAGGGATCAGGAGCTTCTCAGGAACAGAACCATTATATTCCTTCACTGCCGGAACCGGGCAAAAAAAATGCTGGCGCATTTATCACTCAGGACGATGCACCTTTTTAAATCCCCATTATGTCAGAAAAAAAAGACCCATTGACCTCTGCACGCAGGATAACAAACCCACCGGAGCCTGCTGTTAAAAATCCTGAAGAGAGCTATACCGGAATCGGTGCATCAAAAGGTATTGCGATCGGTGAGTGCTATGTCTTCGTTAAAGAGATGGGCCATCATGAAACAAGGGAGATGAACGAGAAAACGATCAGCGAAGAGGTTGAAAGGTTTCTCAAAGCTCTTGACCGGTCAGAGAAGGAACTGAAAAAAATTGAACGGGTTACAATAAGAAAGCTTGGAAAAGGATACTCCAATTTGTTTCAGGCCCAGATCATGATGCTGCACGATTCTGTGCTTATTGATGCCATTGCCGACCGTATCCGCTCAGAGCGTAAACCGGCACACCTGGTTATTGCAGAAGAGTTTGACCAGTATCTTGATAAGTTCATTAACTCCGATGATATGATTTTTCAGGATCGGGCTGATGATCTGCACGATATCAAAAACCGGATTATCAGAAACCTTCACGTCAGAAAACTGCACTCATGGCTTCCGGAAGGGGTTATTGTTGCAGCCGATAATCTTTCTCCTGCTGATATCATTCTACTTAGCCGCAGCAATATTAAAGGATTTGTAACCGATACAGGAGGGAGCACTTCGCATATTTCCCTGATTTGCAAGTCACTCAACATTCCAATTGTTGTAGGACTTGGAAACCTCTCACAAAAGATCACAACCGGAATGCCTCTGATCATAGACGGAAGTGCAGGAACCGTGATCACAAATCCTGATAAAAAAACCATTGCACGATATATCGGCAGAAAAGAGGCTGAGAAAAAAAATGCAGACGATACATCACTGACAGCAATGCTTCCTGCTACTACAAAATGCGGCATTAGAATCACCTTTTATGCCAATATCGACTTCAAAGAAGAGCTGACCGCTATAAGCACGGCAGGAGGTGAAGGTGTAGGCCTTTTCAGAAGTGAAAACCTCTTTACCGACGGCAATAAAGTCCCCAGAGAGTCCGAACAGTACTCCTATTATCGGGAAATGGCTGAAATGATCACCCCGATGCCTCTTGATATCCGCCTGTTTGATATCGGGGGGGATAAACTGATTTACTCTCCGGTCAAGGAGCAAAATCCCAACCTTGGATGGAGGGGTATAAGAATCCTGATCGATCTCCCTGATATTCTTGATAACCAGGTCAGGGCTGTCATCCGCTCAAATACAAATGGAAACCTGGCAATCCTGATTCCAATGATCATATCGCTCGATGAAATCCGGCATGTCAGGAAAGTCGTCGACAAGCATTATGCTGAATTAACCAAGGAGGGAAATTCGCAGATTGAAAAACCGGGAGTCGGTGCAATGATCGAGGTCCCTGCAGCAGTAGAACTTATTGAAGAGATTACACGGTGTGCGGATTTTATCAGCATAGGCACCAATGATCTGACTCAATACACTCTTGCCGTTGACAGAAACAACGTCATAGTGCAGGATCTTTTTGAAAATTTTCATCCGGCGATTATCCGGCAGCTGCACAGAGTCATCAAAACCGCCAATAAAAACCACTGCAAAGTAACAATGTGCGGGAACATGGGGTCTGACCCGCTTGCACTGCCATTCCTGTTAGGATGCGGACTCAGAAGGTTCAGTGTTGTCACCTCGGATATCCCGAAACTCAAATCACTGGTATCCCGCTACTCAATTGTGGAAACTGAAGCTCTTGCCGAGGAGTGTCTGACGCTCGATACGTCAGCAGGTATAAGAACCTGCCTGGAAGCCTTCCAGGCAGGCCATTGATCAGCTAATAAAAGCGGATTGTTCAGGGACGCAGATCCTCAATTTTCGCAGTCTTGCGTACTGACGCAAAATATTCAGCAAACAACTGTTCCTGCTTTGCGCGAAGCAGCTGCGGGGCTATACCTGCTTTTTCCACCTTGAGGTCAAGCCCGGCAGGAAGAGTTTTCTTGCTGACCACAACAAGGGCATAACCATCAGATGTTTTCACCGGGCTCGAGAGCTTACCTGTATCCAGCCCCGACATCGCCTCAACAAGAGCTCTGTCAACAGCGTATCCCGGAATAACTCCATCGCTCCAGCGAATCTCATCAGCGGTGACGACATGAAGACCCGGGTTCTGAGCAGCTATTTTTTCAAGGGTCTGACCCGGCCCTTTTGCCATAACAGAAAGTTTTTTCTCCAGAACCGCGCCTTTCTTTTCCCTTAACAGTTCTGCAGTGATTCTCGATTTCAGCTCTTTGTCAAGCAGACGATATCCGGTATCATTTTTCCCGGTCAGACGCATGACATAAAACCCTTTTTCAGTTTCAAGAACGTCCGAAAGGTCACCTTCTGCCGCCTTAAAAGCAAATGCTGTCACTTTTTCACTGTAACCGATCGGAGCGACAGGCATATGCTTGCCGAACTCTGCAGTCTTGTTGATCGACAACCTGGCGCTTGCCGCGCTTTTGTCGAAACCTTTCTCTTTAGCATTCAACTGAAAGGCCATAGCAAGACGACGTCCACTGTCGACCGTTTCCGTTGAAGGCTTGATTTTTCTGACAATTTCCGAACAAACAATGGCGGTCTGGTCAAAACCGGTAACCTTGATAATATGGAGACCGAACTGAGTCTGCACTGGACCGACAATCGCACCCGGACGCGCGTTGAAAACGGCGGCTGAAAATTCAGGAACCATACGTTCTTTACTGAACCATCCTACATCACCGCCATTAACGGCACTTGCGATATCAGCTGAATATTTCTTTGCAAGCTCTTCAAAAGGAACACCGGCCTGAAGCTGTTTGGAAATAAGCATAGTGAGCTCACGAACTTTCTGAACATCCTCCCTGCTTGCCGGATTGAATCGCAAAAGGATATGTGATGCCCTTGCTATAGGCTGGGCGGTGGAGGTTACCTGTTTGATCTTTATCACGCGGTATTCTCCACGATCAGCAATCGGACCAACAACCGTTCCCTGTTTTAGATTTGATGCGCTGAAAACAGCCTCTCCAGCGGAAGGAGAAAAATCAGCACGACTATAGGTAACGTTGATTCCTGTAGGACGGTCACTCTGTACTTTTACATAATCGGCATCGTTGACAGGCCCGGAAAACTCGGTACGGATTGTTTCAAGTTCTTTGCGGACTGCAAGACTGTCTTTTGATGAAGCCGTGAGTGGGAAAAAAACAAAATCAGCTTTTCTTGATGGAACCTGTTTAAACAGATCTTTATGATCATCAAAATATTTACTTATCTCCTCTTCCTTTACTGGAAAGTTGCTGTCAGCACCGGCAAAACTGAATGGAACCGGAATAAAAGAGGCTGAAAAACGCGAAAACTGTCTGCCGACAATATCGCTGATCTCCCGGTCAGTAACATGATCAAGAGTTTGAAGCGCCCTGATCAACTTGTTGATTTTAAGCTCACGGCGGACAATCTGCTCAACCTGTAACCACAACTGCTTGTTGTGCGGATCACGACGTGCGCTCTCCAATTTTTTGCGATCGATTGCTCCGGTGGCCGGATCACTGAAATTCTGGCGAATCACCAGAGGGGGGGTAGGACTGTCGAGTGCTTCGACAACTTCCTGGTCTTGAAGTCCAATTCCAAATTTCACAAACTGCTCTTCAAGCAGGGTCTGGTCAACCACGGTATTCCATGCCTGCTCCTGAAGGCCGAGTTCTGTTTCAGCTGTAACTTCAGCGCCAGGGTTATTTCTCCGGAAATTCTCGGTATACTCCTTATATACCTCATCGTACTGACTGAATGGAATAGACTTGCCATTGATTTTACCCGCCTGATTGGCCTTGCCGCTAAATCCGGAAAAATTCATACCCCACTCAAAAACAATCAGCGCAAGAAATGCTGCCAAAAGGGTATACAATATAATATGAGTCTTATCCCGCAAGCTGGACATTACAGCCATAGATCATCCCTTCGTTAAGATGTTGTTAAAAAACACTATCGTTCCACCCTTCCTTACCGACCAGCGGCACAAAAGAAAACTGCTGAAATACTTCTTTCCTTAAATCATTACCCGATCTGCTGATAACCGTCATCTGCTGTGAAGAACTCCCTCCTATTGGAATAACCATACAACCATTCCGGGAAAGCTGATCCAAAAGCGGCTCGGGTTCCTTTGGAGATCCCGCAGTTATCATAATCCCATCAAAAGGAGCCTCATCCTTCCATCCAAGCGTCCCGTCTCCAAAGCGACAGGCAATATGCAGACCAAGCCTTGAAAAAAGTGTCTCGGCCCTTTCATAAAGCTCTGCAATCCGCTCCACAGTAAAGACTGCATAGCCCATAGCATCAAGAATTGCTGCCTGAAAACCTGATCCTGTACCAATTTCGAGCACCTTTCCTGAAAAGCATCGTTCAACAAGCAAGGTAGTCATATATGCTACCGTGTAGGGTTGGGAAATGGTCTGCCCGAACCCTATGGGGTAGGCTCCATCGTTGTATGCTAACTCCAAGGCTGCGGCATCAAAAAAAAGATGGCGCGGAACCTCAAGAAAAGCATCAAGCACGCGACGGTTAACGATACCGTACCCTTTCAACGTTTCAACCATCTCCCTTCGCCTGAGCTCGAGGAGCTGTTCCGACTTTTTCATCGAAAGAACACCCATTGTGCTGTTACCGATCAAAAACTTCACGAAACATTTATCTTTCAATCAACTTGAGAGGGTTTCCATTCCCGCTCCGGATCGCTAATATTGCATCAAAAACAACAAAAAACAATGTCTGGTTCACAGTTTACCATTTTCGGCAATAAATACACTATGGGCTCGTATATTCTCTTCATCAGGATTTCCAGCTCTTTTCAGCTTGCATTCGGCAGGTTTCAGCAATCAAGGATCTTTTCAATTCCTGAAGGTGACTTTCTCTACATCGGCTCTGCACTTGGCAGTACTGGGAATCCTCTTGCAAAGCGTCTTATCCGGCACGCCTCACGTTCAAGCGAAAAGAAACCCCATGAAATTCGGGAAGCAATAATAAAACTATTCTCCAAAGATGATGCCTCGCGAAACTGCTCCGTAGAACCCATGAAAAAAAAACTGCATTGGCATATCGATTATCTTCTTGAACATGCAGAGACTGATATATCCCATATCGTTATCATACGACATCCTGAAAAAATTGAGCACAAGTTGTCGGAGTTTCTCGCTTCTGTCCAGGAGACATCTCTGCTTGCTCCCCGCCTTGGAGCTCAGGATACCCGGAACAGTAACCACATTCTCAGTATCACTGACCGGCAAAGGATTCTTGAGCAGCTTGGACTATATATTCCGGTCTTGATCGGCCACCCTGAAATGCAATAAACTACCGACCCAGAAGTGCTTCAACAAACTCGGCCCGATCAAAAAGCTGAAGATCATCTATTTTTTCACCAACACCGATATACTTGACGGGCAGATGCAGCTCGCGTGAAATGGAGAGTACAATCCCTCCTTTTGCGGTTCCGTCAAGTTTGGTAACCACAAGTCCGGTAACCTTGACAAACCGTGTAAATTCCCGCGCCTGCAAAACAGCATTCTGCCCGGTCGTGCCATCAAGCACCAGTAACACTTCATGAGGGGCTTCAGGAATCTTTTTTGTAGCCACCCGCATGATTTTGGCAAGCTCCTCCATCAGATGGCTTTTGTTATGCAGGCGACCGGCAGTATCCACCAGCACCACATCGGCATTTCTGGATACCGCAGCACTCACAGCATCGTATACAACTGATGCAGGATCAGCACCCTGCCCCTGGCCGATAAGCGGGACACCTGCCCTGTCAGCCCATATTTTCAGCTGTTCATAGGCAGCAGCCCTGAAGGTATCGGCTGCGGCTATAATTACTTTTTTGCCTGCTTTTTCATAGTTGTGAGCCAGTTTTGCAACACTGGTGGTCTTGCCTGCGCCGTTCACTCCTACTATTAAAATCACATACGGTTTTGCCGGG
>CAIVCU010000360.1 GCA_903904495.1 uncultured Chlorobiaceae bacterium | reverse complement strand
TGCTCTTTAAAGAACTCGGCTATACTGACGCTGTCAGATTTTTGTCTCTACCGAAGGAACCGCGACTGGAGAGCGTAAAGCGACATCGCAACTGGCAGGAATCTCTTGACAAAGAGACATTCTTAAATGACGTTTTGCCGTCCAGCAGCACCAACAATCAATAATCCAGTTTTTGTCTGGCTTCTGAGCCAATTTTGACCATTTCGCAGACTGCCTCCGAGTGGCTTTCTAAACGGTATCGCATTTTGCGATACCATGTTCTTCGACCCGCAAACCCCGTCTTATATCCGCCGTATATGTCCCATACTGCCTATAGGTCCTACTCTTCTCTCCTCCCCATAGTCAGCAAAGCAGCACCGAAAACACCGGCGCTGTCCCCGAGAAGGGGCCGTAGCAAAGGAATCCTCAATTCGCTGTTAAAAAGATGCCGTTCAATGGCCTGTACTGCTTCTTTTGAATAGAGCTGTGCAACCTGCCCGACACCGCCACCGAGAATGCAGAGATCAGGATCAAGGATATTGAGCACCTGTGCCAGCGCTTTGCCGAAATAAAAGAGCAGGCGCTCAATGGTTTCAGTTGCAGCAGCGTCAGAGCCGGCATCTGCTGAGATTTGCTCCAGGGGAAGGAAGCGTCCGCTGAGTTTCTGATAATACCGCTCAAGCGCAGGGCCAGAAATAACCGTTTCAACACAGCCCCGCCTGCCGCAATAGCAG
This sequence comes from uncultured Chlorobiaceae bacterium, assembly GCA_903904495.1. Lineage (GTDB taxonomy): Bacteria > Bacteroidota > Chlorobiia > Chlorobiales > Chlorobiaceae > Chlorobium. The sequence goes on along the minus strand of CAIVCU010000360.1, from coordinate 1,096 downwards.
GGTTCGCCGTCCGCGATAAGCTCATTATGCCCCCATTCTCCGGCTATGCCGTGGGCACCGTGCCGCACACTGCCGTGGCAGACAATCCCTCCGCCGACACCGGTACCGAGAATAATACCAAAAGCTGTCTTTGATGGGTCACGCATGATTGGTGCGGCAGCACCGAGCTGAGATTCGGCGAGAGCAAAACAGTTGGCATCGTTTTCGATGACAACGCTCCTCTTGAGAACCCCTTCAAGGTCTCGTTTCAAATCACAGCCATTGAGGCATACCGTATTGGAATTTTTCATGATGCCCAGGACCTCGTCATACCGGCCTGGGGTGCCGATGCCGATCACTTCCGGAGGTTCAATACCGGATTCCTCTGAGATCATCTCAACCAGCTGCCCGATCCGATCGAGGATATGGCGATACCCGGCGGATGCCTCGGTAGCAATCCGGCGACGGACGAGAGGCTTCAAGGTGCGGTCAATCACCACCGCCTCTATTTTGGTCCCGCCTAGATCAATTCCCCAGTAGGTATCAACCATTGCAGCCGCGCTCCTGACGCATCAAACGAGGCTGAATAACGTTCTTCCAAAGCCATGTAACCACGAGATAGACAACGGTGGCACTGCACACTCCGATCACCATGCCGGCCAGGACATCTCCGGGGTAGTGAACGCCCACATAGACCCGGGAAAACGCAACGACGAGGGCGTAGAGAATCATGGTGATGGTAAAGAGCTTTTCAACAAGCACGCCCCGGTGAAAGAATATCCAGGTTATCGAGGCAACAGCGGCGGAATTTGCAGCATGGGATGAGGCAAATGAATAACTTCTCGGCTGGTCGATAAGCAGCCGGACATGCTCTAGAGCAAAACAGGGTCGGGTACGCTGAACAAGTGGTTTAAAAATGCCGGATGCGGCAAAATCAGAGAGGCCGACAGCAAGAAGAGCGAAGCAGATAATGACAAATCCATCTTTCCCCTTTCTGACAGCAATAAACAGGGCTGCAAGTAAAAATATATGTCCGGACAGCCGCTCACTGGTGAGAAACACCATGAGATCATCGGCTGCCGGATGAACCAGATGAAGGTTCAGCAACTGGAACAGC
>CAIVCU010000359.1 GCA_903904495.1 uncultured Chlorobiaceae bacterium | reverse complement strand
GCAATGACTATCACGGTTACGGAATCCAGAATTTTCTTAATGTCGATTCTCATTTCGGCACCAGAGAGGAGCTGAAAGATTTTGTCAAAGCAGCGCACGACCTTGGCATCAGAGTGATCCTCGATATCATCATCAATCATGCCGGAGATGTCTATGCTTATCAGGGCAATCAGCGCTTTTTCTACTACGAGGGCGAGCAGTGGCCTGTAAACGGCTACCGTTATTTCAGCGGCGAAGCAGGGAGTATTCCTTTCGGCGAAGTGCCGGACACTCTTGCAGATGATATCTGGCCTGACGGTGCTGTCTGGCCAGAGGAGCTGCAGTCGCCAGATACCTGGACCCGTCGGGGTGAAATCAGGCAGTGGGACTCCTTTCCCGAGTTTCTGGAAGGCGATTTTTGTTCGCTCAAAGATATACATCTTGGTGATGCACTCAACGATCCACTTGCTCTTCAGGATATGGAGCTGCGTGTCCGGAAATTCAGTGTTTCACCGGCTCTTCGATATCTGACGGATGTCTATCGCTTCTGGATTGCTTTTGCCGATATCGATGGTTTCCGGCTTGATACTGTTAAACACATGGAGCCCGGCGCTGTCAGGTATTTTGCCACTGCTATTCATGAATTTGCCGAATCAATCGGAAAGGAGAATTTTACGATCATCGGTGAAATAACCGGAGGGCGGGCAAATGCAGCAACCATTCTTGATGCAACAGGTCTCGATGCCGCACTTGGTATTGATGACATTCCCGATAAGCTCGAGTTTCTTGTAAAAGGGTGGAGAAGTCCTGGAAATCCCGATACCGAAGAGCAGGAAGGCTATTTCGATCTCTTCCGCAACAGTATTCTCGACAGCAGGCGAAACCATCAATGGTATGCAAAGCATATTGTCACCATGCTGGATGATCACGACCAGGTCGGTGTACAACACAAATTCCGTTTCTGTGGTGACGATGCCCGCAGTATCCGCCTGCTTCCGGCAGCCCTTGGTCTCAACCTCACCTCTGCAGGAGTTCCATGCATCTACTATGGAACTGAACAGGGATTCAACGGTGCAGATCCGCGTCTTGATGATGATTCCTATAGTGATGTTTTTCTTCGTGAGTGCATGTTCGGAGGCAGCTTCGGCTCCTTTCAGAGTAACGGAAAGCACTTTTTCAATGAGGATAGCGAGATCTACCGCTTTGTGCAGGATGTTACCCGAATCCGTCGCGAAAACATTGCCCTGCGTAGAGGTCGCCAGTATTTACGGCAGGTTTCGGAAAGCGGAGAAGATTTTTACTATCCCCAACCCGTCAATGGCGAACTGCACTGGGTGATTGCATGGTCACGGATCTTTGCCGGGTCGGAATGTCTCTGCGCCATTAATACCGATACCGAACGTGAACTTACTCTCTGGATCGTCGTGGACAGCGCTATTCACTCTGCAGCGGGCAGCGCCATGAGCTGTATTTTCTCAACTGATTCGCTTCAGGTCGGCACGAGTGTTCCAGTTCTGCCTCTTCAGGGTTCAGCTGTGCGTATCACGGTACCTGCCGCAGGGTTTGTTGTCTACCGGTAAGGGTGATATATTGAAACAAAATCCGGGTTTTGATTTTTTTTCAAGACGCCGCTGCTCTGTTAAGTGAAAAACAATGAAATGTTTACCGGAATCATCAAGGATGTCGGCAAGGTCACTGGAGTGACTAAACGAAATGGCGGCTTGTGGCTCAGAGTCCACTACAGTAATTCCGGTGAGTTCAGCGCCCTCTCAATTGACGAAAGCGTCAGTCTCAATGGAGCCTGTCAGACGGTTGTAGCCGTCGGCGAAGGATGGTTTGAGGTTGACACTGTTGAAGAGACGCTTTCCAAAACAACACTGGGCACGCTTCGTAACGGCTCCCAGGTCAATCTTGAACGGGCTGTTCGTCCAATGGACCGGCTCGGAGGACATTTTGTGCTCGGTCATGTTGATTGTGCTGCAGTTGTGCATGAAATCAGGGAGCTGGGTTCGAGCCGTGAACTCTGGATTGCCTATCCGGATGCGTTCACTCCGTTCATTGTCTCTGCCGGTTCAATAACTATTGACGGAATAAGCCTCACCGTTGCAAAGCTTGATGCCCTGCTCTTTGCCGTAGCAATTATACCCTATACCTTTGCGCACACAACCCTTCACTCCCTTCAAGCGGGAAGCAGGGTAAATCTCGAGTTTGATATTCTGGGAAAATATGTTGCCCGACAGCTTGGAGCCCGTTCATCTTCAACTGTTTCTGAATCACGGATTGATGAAGCATGGTTGCAGGAGAACGGATTTTAAATGCCTGACACCGCTGACACACAGTCCGATCTGTTCGGTTTTTCCTCCTCTCCGGAAGAACTGAACTATTTTCAGCCGCTTGCTGAACGGGTTCGTCCCCGTACGCTCGACGATATGGCAGGGCAGGAGCAACTTGTCGGCCCAAACGGTCCGCTTCGCAAGTTTCTGGCTGGCGGTCAAATGCCCTCAATGATTTTCTGGGGCCCTCCAGGATCCGGTAAAACAACCCTTGCCGAAATTTGCGCCTCATCACTGAGCTATCGATTCGAACAGCTTTCCGCGATAGATTCCGGGGTCAAAGATGTCCGCAAGGCGCTGGAAAATGCTGAAAAATCAAGACGTTCCGGCCACAGAACCCTGCTCTTTATCGATGAAATTCACCGGTTTAACAAAACCCAGCAGGACACTCTTCTGCACGCTATAGAACAGGGGCTTATTGTGCTCATAGGTGCAACAACTGAAAATCCCTCCTTTGAGGTTAACGCCGCACTCTTAAGCCGGATGCAGGTCTATATCCTCAAACCGCTCGGCCCGAAGGAGATCGAAGCAGTGATCCGGCGTGCACTTAAAGAAGACGCACTTTTCCGCTCCCTTTCAATCGAGATAGCAGACCTTGATTTTCTTCTCCAGTTTTCCGGAGGTGATGCCCGAAAAGCGCTCAATGCTGTCGAAGCGGCCCTCTCTCTCATGCCGCAAGGCGAGGCCACCATGGTCTTGAATCGGGAGGTGCTTTCCCGTGCGCTCCAGCACAGTGCTCCCCTCTACGATAAAGGGGGCGAAAACCACTACGACATCATTTCTGCCTTTATCAAATCCATGCGGGGCTCAGATCCCGATGCGGCACTCTTCTGGCTTGCCCGGATGCTTCAGGGAGGCGAAGACCCCAAGTTCATAGCGCGGCGCATGGTTATTTTTGCAAGCGAAGATATTGGCAATGCCGACCCTTATGCCATAACTCTTGCCGTATCTGTCTTCCATGCCGTAGAACTGATCGGACTGCCGGAGGCAAGAATCAATCTGGCGCAAGGCGTCACCTATCTTGCTTCTGCCCCGAAATCCAATGCAAGCTATCAGTGCATCAATGAAGCCATGAGTGAGGCAAAAGCAATGCAGCAGCTCATGGTTCCGCTTCATTTGCGTAACGCCCCGACAAAGCTCATGAAAACTGAAGGATACGGTGAAGGATATCAATACCCGCACAGTTATCCCGGGCATTTTGTACCGCAGCGATATTTCCCTGAAGGCCTGGATCCAAAGGCATATTACCGTCCCGGAGATGAAGGTCGCGAAAAATATATCCGCGAACGTCTCGCTCATTTATGGAACGAACGTTACCGCTAATGATTGTTACGAAACCGATCACTTTTTTATATTCAGACTACTGCTTTTTCAGTGAGGGACAGTCAGGTTTTTTTTCATCAAGACAGACTTTTTTATGAACAGGTTCCGTCAGATACTTCTCCTTATAGTGCCGTTTCTTTTACTGAATGCATTTTCGAACCTCCATGCCGCCGCTCTCCCTGCCAATGCCTCGCTGACGCTTGACGATGCCCTCCATATCGGGCTCGAAAGAAGCCGGACGCTTGAAATCGCAAGGCTGGAGCGTGATATGACCTCAGAGAAAATCCGCGAAACATGGGCAAAGGTGCTTCCGCAGATTACTTCAGACTTTACCTACACCCGATCCCTGAAACCCTCCGTCCTTTTTTTTCCCGATATTTTTAACGGGGGCACCGGGAACTCCTTTATTCCTCTCGTCATCAGTGCCGATAATGCCGCAACAGCTACCGTCACCCTTCGTCAGGCACTCTTTAACGGAGCAGCTTTTGCCGGAATCAAGGCCGCGGGCACTCTCCGCAAAATGAGTAATGAGGCCTACCGCAACAGTGAAGCATCCGTCATTGCCGACATCAAGATGTCTTATTTCGACGCACTCATTTCAAAGGATCAGTTAAAACTCATTGAGCAGAGCATAGAACGCTGGGAACAATCAAGAAAAGATACCAAGGCAATGTTCCGTCAGGGTGTTGCGGCCGATATCGATACCCTCAAGGCATATCTTTCCGTTGAAAATCTCCGGCCCGATCTCCTTCAGGCAGAAAACCGTGTAGCTACAACCATGACCAGGCTGAAAAATGCCATCGGTATTCCGCTCGACAGTACTATTGTCCTTTCAGGAAAGCTTGAACTTTCCTCAGCAACCTACCCCCAGGATATTGCAGCAGCCTATCGTGAAGCTCTTGATCAAAGGCCGGATCTGCACCAGATCATCCTTCAGGTAAACGCAGAAGGTGACAAAGTCAGCGCTGCCCGGGCAGAGCGTTATCCTGTTATCAGCGCCTTCGGCCAGTTTGAATCGCAAACAGCATTTAACGATAATATAAAAACAGCCGATTCCCGCTGGCCGGTCTCTACCGCCGTAGGTCTGGAGGTTTCACTGCCGATATTTACCGGATACCGCACCAGTGCCCAGGTCGAACAGGCCAAAATATCCCAGATGCAGACCAGAACACGGGTTGAAGATCTGAAGGCCAATATCCGCGCTGAAGTTGAGGTCCGGCTCTTGAACTTCAGGGAATCACAGAAGAGAATTGATGTACAGTCCAAAACCATAAATGTCGCAGAACGCAGTTACAAAATATCCCTGCTCCGTTTCAAAGAGGGCATCGGCTCACGCCTCGAACTCACCGACGCCGAACTCCAGCTCAACAAAGCCAAAACCAACTACCTCCAGGCAGTCTACGACTACCTCGTCGCCGGCACCCAGCTCGATAAAGCCCTTGGACGGTCGGCAGTCAGCAGTCAAAAGTAGGCAGTCTTCAGTGGGCAGTCAGCAGTGGGCAGTAGGTAGTCAGCAGTCAGCGGTTTAATTTTGCTATTCCAATGGTTATCTGCTGTCCCTGTTGTCTCTTTCGTCCCTGCTCACCCGTCTCATTCACTCTCATACCTTTCTTCTGTCACCCCGAACTCCTGTGAGAGGTCTACCAACTGTCCACTGCCCACTTCCTCCCCCCTCCCATGTCATCCCGACCAACGGGAGGGATCTTATTAGGCCCAACATCCAATTCCTCTACTCACTTCAGCCCTCAATCCTCAGTAATATTTTCATGTCCCACTGCCCACACTCATTCCGCTCGTCGAGCATAATAAACAACGCTGGAAGCCCTCGCCCCTCCCTTAATCGCATCAACCGCTGCTTTAGCAATGAGGTTTAAAATCTTCAAAGCACGCAACACTGCCGACTGCCGACTGCCGATTGCCAACTGCTGACTTCCCCAAGCCGACTGCCGACTGCCAACTGCCGACTCATTTCTTTTCCTGACAAGCCCTTCACTGTAAAGCGTATTGTACACCGTATCCGGAAAATAAGGCTGCCGTCTGAAAACGCTCAATCCATGCAAAGCAAGCAGTTTTTCAACTGTTCCCGGCCAAAAATGATAGAGATGTCGCGGTGCATCCCAGGCGATCCAGTTCTCCCTGAAATACTCTGCATCAAAACTTGCCGGATTTGGCAGAGCAATAACAAGCTGGCCGTCCGGCTTAAGTTGAGCGGACACTTCATGGAGCGTTTCATTGATGGCGTGAATATGCTCAAGCGTATGCCAGAGCACAATGCGGTCAAATCTTTTCTTCTCAGCGCTCTGCGCTGCAATGGACGGGAAAATGTTCAGCCCGAAACATTCCCGTGCATGTCGAGCCGAATCGGCATCAGGTTCAACACCGGCAAGGTTATTGACCGGCACTCCGGAACGTCGATGAAAATAATTCAGAAGATCTCCCGTCGAACACCCGATTTCAAGCACAGCACACTCTTCCAACGGTTTTACCCATCCTTTCAGTATAATTCCGGCTCGATAACCGAGAAGGAGAGTTCGTGCAGCAAGGTAGGTCCTCTCTTTGAAGGACGAACTGTTCCTGCTGTTCCGGTAGGGATCATATCCATCGTTGCGGTAATGCCGGGATATTTCGGCGCTGTCAGGGCGGGGATTAAGCATGATAAGCCCTGAAGCGCATGAGCGGACAAGGTTCCAGTCTGCTTTTCCGGAATTGTCAAAACGGTCGGGAACCTGGAGATATGGGATGAACTCCTTCGATTTGCTTATGGGGCAGGGGACTGTTTCCATTCCACCGGAAAGAGAGTTACTCTTTACCCTGTGTAAGGTCAGTGAAAGCCTTTTTCAGGTTTTTATAGGTGGAGTTCATGTCATTGCTGAGCACTTTGGCATCTGCAAGGACAGGCATGAAGTTTGTATCGCCTTCCCAGCGCGGAACAATATGAAAATGGATATGGGTGTCAACGCTTCCGCCGGCAACTCTGCCGAGATTTGCCCCTACGTTGAAACCCTGCGGTCTAAGGGTAAGTTTCAGTGCCTTGATCGAGAGATCTGTAAGCTCCATAACCTCAAGTTTTGTCTCCTGGTCAAGATCTGAAAAGTCAGGTGTCTGAAGATAGGGGATCACCATAAGATGACCACAGTTGTAAGGGTAGAGATTCATGATGATGAAGCATGTTTTTCCCCGGTAGAGTACAAACCGCTTCTCATCCTCCTCGGGAGGAAGATCGGCAAACACTGATTTTCCTGCTTCAGCGGCAGGCTTTTCATCCTTGAAAGACTGCATATACACTTCACGCCAAGGTGAGTACATTCTATGCATGGTGGGTGTGTCCCGATTGTTTGTTGACGTGGTACCAAAGATGGGAATCGAACCCACACGAGTTATTCACTCACTGGATTTTGAGTCCAGCGCGTCTACCAGTTCCGCCACTTTGGCATTCATTATAAGGCGTGCGAGAGAAGGGACTCGAACCCTCACGCCTCACGGCACTAGTTCCTAAGACTAGCGTGTATACCAATTTCACCACTCTCGCATTACAGAACAAGAATATACGTGGTTTTAATTTTAATAAAAACTATATTTCAACATACTTTTGCGGCGTATTACGCTAAAATCTTCATCCTTCTTTATCGTATTGAGCCCATGCAGTTTGATCTACATCGTTTTGCAAACTTTATTTCATGGGTGATCAGTCCGGTTGTGGTTGCACCGGCAGCATATTATGCAATCGTGACGCAGGGATACGGCGATGATGTTAAGAGCATGTCTTACCTCATAGTCCTTTTTTTTTCCAGCACCGTTGCCCCGATCTTTCTTATTTCCGGTCTGAAAAAAATTGGGAAAATTTCTGACTTCAATATCTCCTTCCGTGAACAGCGATTTCTCCCGCTCCTGGTACTTGTTGCAGTCAATGCCCTTGGATACGAGTTTATGAAGCATCTTCATCCCCCGAAACTGTTGACCGGTATTCTTCTTTTCAATGCCGTGAATATGGTTTTTATTCTCCTGATCACCCTTCAGTGGAAAATCAGCATTCATCTCTTCACCTTCTCTTCATCTGTTGCACTGCTTTTTATGCAGTTCGGCACGGTTGCGTTATGGCTTCTACTCTTTGTACCGCTGCTCATGTGGTCACGGATTTTTCTGAAAGCACATAATTTCATGCAAACCCTTGTAGGTGGAATGGTTGGCTTTGGCGTGATGTATGTCGAGTTAAAATGGTGGACGGGATTGTGAAGAAGAAAAAATATGCTGTTGTTGTCACGACGTACGGAGAAGTTGAAAAGCTTACTGTCAGCAGCCTGTGGCCGAGCTCCCGAAGAATTCTCAAGGTCGTCACCCGTCAGATTGTAAAAATCCCGACAGCAATGATCTATTTTATTGCTGATTACCGCTCGACCAAGCACTATATCAACTGGAAGCTCAATCGATACAGCTCATCACTGCTTACAATCAACCGTTCCCAGACAAAAAGGCTGGCAGGTTTTATTGCTGAAAGCGGGAGCCCGTTTCTTAATGATGCCGATGTCAGGGTAATTGATGCCTATTATTTTGTGCCGCCCTACCTGGACGATATGTTTCAAGAGCTGCAGCATGAGTATGACG
>CAIVCU010000358.1 GCA_903904495.1 uncultured Chlorobiaceae bacterium | reverse complement strand
TATGTAGATTGGGCGTGTCTTCTCTCGACTCACTATAGTTAAAATTTCATCATAGATGGAAGCTACCGCTTCGTAAAAGCCTTTATGAAAACAAGCAGCATCGTTGTAACAATATCGGATTTGCTTTGTCTGAAGGTTTGTTTGCCAATCTTGGATGAAATGATTTCGGTAAGTGATTTCTGTCCCTCTCAAGGCAATAAAGATTACGTGCTCAGTTATGACTATGAGAGCCATGATCAATTCCCCTGCAACAACTGAAACCCTGATGCCCTCTACTCCACCTTCTCCACCTTCTCCACCTTCTCCACCTTCTCCACCTTCTCCACCTTCATCATAAAAAGTATAGCCTTTTATTTGATTACCATACCAGCAAGAGTTGATAATTTCCCAATACGCTCTACAGGGGACAATATTGAGCCGATTTGAGGTACTTACTTCGAACAAAGGAATATGCAAATAGGCGGCCTCCGCCATAAGAGATGAAACGTAAGCCTTTTCCCATGACGGCGTAGGTTTATCCCATTGTATGTTAGCTCCGTTACACTTATTGAGAAGAGCTGTAAGTTTTTTGTACTGAAACGTATCCATGCTATATAAAATTTTAAGAACGTTAAGGTTTTATTAGCTTTTTTTTTCAAAACAAAGTCTGAGAAGTACTCGGAAAAAGATAAAAAATATCAGCCATGTAATTTAGACCTCGCTGTTTCTGGGCTTTATCTATAATCACTTAAGGGAACCTCTAAAAATAGACTTTTGAGATCACGGCTATCGTGCTGAATGGTACAGATCAAGATTTCAGTTTTTATGATCTGGTAAAAAGTGTTCTTTGTCAATATTTGAATGTGAAATGCTCCGTTTTACTTACAACCGGACGCACTTATCCTATGATGGGATAGATTTTTTTCTTGAGCTGTACACAGCGCATCATATTGTAGGTTAAATTCGTCAACCCAATTTTTGCTGCTGCTCTGAGGATCCCGATGGTACAAATATGCATGGCGTCCATGCTGTTTGTCATATATCCGAAGATATGCTCAACCCTTGCCCTGAAAGTTGATTTCAAGCGATTGGAGGTTTTCTGTTCATCGGTCAACGGGTGGTTTCTGACGCCTTTTTCATGCACTTCGCTTATCATGTCACACCAGTCGATACTGTCGTCCTGACCGGTATAAGCACTGTCGGCATAGAGTTTCTGGCCTCTGTCTTCACGATCGATGAGCGCTTCAAGTTCCTGGGAATCATGAACAGACGCACTACTGACAGTATAGGTGCTGATGAGTTTTGTGTCCTTATCAACTTTGATGTGATTTTTGTAACCATAAAAAAGCAACTTATTCTTTTTAACCCAGCGAGCATCAACGTCTTTCTGTCGGAGCTTATGGGGCTTCTCTTTCCATGCATCCGGGGTTTTACCGGCTTTTATTTCTTTGTTTTCCTCCCGTGTATTGCGTTGTCGGGGAACCTCGACAAAACTGGCATCGACTATCTGGCCTGTCTTAGCAAAGATACCTTGGTCATCAAGTTCTTGGTTAAAACGATAGAATAATGCTTCGACAATCTCTTCTTGGACGAGGGTTTCACGGAACTTCCAGAGAGTCTTACTGTCAGGAACTCTGTCACTCGATTTCAGGCCGAGAAATCGTTTGAAACTCAGGCGATCGGTGATCTGGAACTCCATCTGGTCATCTGAGACATTATAGAGGCTTTGGAGAATGAGAATCTTGAACATCATAACCCGGTCGAAAGGAGGTCTGCCTGCATTGCTTCTATTTTCAGGCTTATTGAACACCACATCAAGTATCGGAGCGAAAATTTTCCATTCGATATGTGCTTCGAGTTTGACGAGAGGATCTTTGAGCTT
>CAIVCU010000357.1 GCA_903904495.1 uncultured Chlorobiaceae bacterium | reverse complement strand
GATAATGCCGTTGAGTATTTTATCAGCTACTACGATTTTTATCAGCCCGAAGCATATCTGCCTGCTCTTGACAAATATATTGCTAAGGACCTGCGCATAAACGATGAGATTGAACGGTTGCGACTCAAGACAACCAGTGCGTTGCTCAGTGGCAGGAAAGATGTCATTGTTGTGAGTTCTGTCAGTTGTATTTACGGACTTGGTTCACCTGAAGACTGGAAGGCACAGATCATTGAACTGCGTTCCGGAATGGAAAAGGATCGGGATGCTTTTCTTAAGGAGCTGATCGCCCTTCATTATATCCGTGACGATATCCAGCCGACTTCCGGGAAGTTCAGGGTAAGAGGTGATATTATTGATCTTGTACCGGCACATGAGGAGCTTGCTCTCCGGATCGAGTTTTTCGGTAACAGTATTGAAAGCCTGCAGACCTTTGAAATCAACAGCGGGGAAGTGCTGGGAGTTGAAGACTATGCATTTATTTATCCGGCCCGGCAGTTTGTTGCTGATGAGGCAAAGCTCAGTGACGCCATGCTGGCCATTGAAAACGAGCTGGCAGGTCGTTTAAATGTTTTCCGCGATGATAACCGCTTTCTTGAGGCCCGAAGGATTGAGGAACGGACCCGCTATGATCTTGAAATGATAAAAGAGCTCGGGTACTGCTCAGGGATTGAAAATTATTCAAGGCACCTTTCAGGACGCAGGGAGGGTGAGCGGCCTTATTGCCTTCTCGATTATTTCCCTTCGGATTACCTTGTTGTTATTGATGAGTCCCATGTAACGCTGCCGCAGATACGCGGTATGTATGGTGGTGATCGTTCAAGGAAAACCATTCTTGTTGAGCATGGCTTCAGGCTCCCTTCAGCGTTGGACAATCGCCCGCTTCGTTTTGAAGAGTTTGAGGATATGGCGCCTCAGGTTATCTGTGTCAGCGCTACTCCAAGCGAGCACGAACTGATGCGTTCAGGCGGAGTGGTGGTCGAGCAGCTTGTCCGTCCTACGGGTTTGCTTGATCCTCCGGTGGAAGTTCGTCCTGTTGCGGGCCAGATCGATAATCTGCTTGCAGAAATCCGTATTCATACAGCCAGAGGCAATAAGGCGCTGGTCATGACCCTGACCAAAAGAATGGCTGAAGATCTGCACGACTTTTTCAGAAAAACGGGCATACGCTCGCGCTATCTGCATTCGGAGATCAAGAGTCTGGAACGCATACAGATTCTCAGGGAGCTCAGGGTAGGGGACATTGATGTGCTTGTAGGGGTCAACCTCCTTCGTGAAGGGCTTGATCTGCCTGAAGTATCGCTTGTGGCGATTCTTGATGCCGATAAGGAGGGCTTTTTGCGCAATACCCGTTCGCTTATGCAGATCGCCGGCCGGGCGGCTCGTAATGTCGAGGGATTTGTCGTGCTCTATGCCGATGTATTGACACGTTCCATTCGCGAAGTGCTCGATGAAACGGCAAGGCGTCGTGCTATTCAGCATAGGTATAACGAGGAGCATGGCATCACTCCGCAGTCAATTATTAAATCAATTGATCAGGTTCTTGATACTACGAGTGTGGCGGATGCTGAGGAGCGTTATCGTAGAAAACGTTTTGGGCTTGTGGCAAAGCCTGAAAGGCTTCTTGCCGGTCTCATCGAGACGCTGACCCCTCAGGAAACTTATGCCATGGCAGCTGAGCTCCGGATTGAAATGCAGGAAGCTGCTGTGCAGATGGAGTATGAGAAAGCGGCATATCTCCGCGATGAGATTTCAAAGCTTGAACAGGCTATAAAACGCATGCCGACTGAGGGATAGCCTTTGTTTGCTTCAATAGGATTCGAGTACACGAAAACGAAGGTTACCACGGATGCAAACTGAGATAACATACGGTTACACAAGTAGAGCAGTATTCAGGTTGCGGATGTGTCGAACTATGGAGAAAATTTGTAAATTAAATGACGTGTATTATCCTCAGTTTTGCGGAATATCTCTCTGAAATTAATTTTGTTTTCATGGCTATCAGTGCGTTACCTGAGCCCCTTCAGTCCGGCTATGAAATTCATGAGTGGAGGCATGCTTCAGCAATTCTTGCTCTTGATTTTCCTGAAGAATTAGCAGACATCTGTGATGTGTTGGGTCGCTTTCGTCTTTGTAAAACTTTTTTAACAAGCCTAGGTGGGCGTAAATCTCAGGTTTCTCAGGGGATTGACTCTGCATTTTATACCAAAGGATGGGTGGAGAAAAAGTTTGATACGGCTTTTGTCGTTGATAATACTTCTATCGCAAGCCCTACTCATGCGGTTGACTGTTATAAGAACAAAGTTGCGTTGGAGATCGAATGGAACAATAAAGACCCGTTTTTTGATAGGGATTTAAACAACTTCAGATTACTGTTTGAACTTCGTGTAATCTCTGTTGGAGTTATTGTAACGAGGTGTGATTCATTACAAGATATTTTTGACCGACTGGACAGGGGCAGCTCTTTTGGTGCATCAACTACGCACATGAGTAAGCTTTTGCCAAAGGTCGAGGGTGGAGGTGGTGGAGGATGTCCTGTACTTGTTTTTGGAATTAAAGATACCCTTTATGACGAGAATTGTTAATGTAACTGAGCCTACTCCTGCAGAGGACTTACTGTTAAAGACGAGAGATCGGTACTCTACTATACTTGCTGATCCTCCTTGGCAGTTCCAGAACCGTACGGGTAAGATGGCGCCAGAACATAAGAGGCTTTTGCGTTATCCAACTATGGAGATCAAAGAGATTATGGAGATGCCTGTTCCTAAGCTTGCGGCGGCTAAATCTCACTTGTATCTGTGGGTTCCTAATGCCCTTTTGAAGGAAGGGTTGCAGGTAATGGAAGCATGGGGTTTCACATATAAGACGAACTTGGTTTGGCATAAAATCCGTAAGGATGGTGGTTCTGATGGTCGGGGAGTTGGGTTCTATTTCAGAAATGTGACGGAACTAATTTTATTCGGCGTCCGCGGTAGTATGAGGACGTTACAGCCAGGCAGAACAAAAGTTAATCTGTTCGGGACAAGGAAGCGAGAGCATTCTCGTAAACCAGACGAGGTATATGATTTGATCGAGGGATGCTCACCTGGGCCTTACATTGAGCTTTTTGCAAGATTTAAACGGCAAGGTTGGGATCAGTGGGGTAATGAGGATGTAGAAACTAACTCATTTAATGATTTTGCATTCAGAAACGGTCATGCAGATGTTAGTGAAAACCAGCTGAGCTTTATGGAAACGGTCGGATAGAAAGGTCTGTCAGAATAATAGGAAAACGTTCAGTGCTCTTTTTGAAGTCAAATTAGATATTAGGCAAGTCGAGGGCGTCGGAAGGGATATACTGTCTTAGCATCTATTGCCGACTTTATCAGAAAGCGCAATTTCGTATCCTGAATTGAACAGATTGAGAGACAGGTCAAGTACACAATGCCGGAGTAATTTCCGGCTTTTTGCTTGCGTGAAGCAGTCGATTTTGTATGTTGTTTAATGGTGTTTTTTTGCTGGGTTGAGATTTTTTATGTGACGAAAAGTCTGTAAGCTGTGTTTATATATAGAGGACTGATAACTACAGTTCCGTAAGAAGACGTACAAGTGACTGCCCCCATATCTTTTAACAGGTTGTTTCAGGGAGTTTATTAGCGATGTTAGCCCAGATTGAGAAGGATCATTACAGTAAGCTCCACGAGATACTTGCGCTTTCCCGCAGGAATCTTAAGAATTTTGATGAATCGCTGATACAGCGGGCTTTTTTTATGTGCTATCGGGCACATGAGGGGGAAAAAAGGGCTTCTGGTGAACCGTTTTTCTACCATCCGGTTGAAGTCGCAACCATTCTTCTCAATGAACTTCCTCTTGATGGCGTATCTGTTGCGGCTGCGCTGCTGCATGATGTTATTGAGGACAGCGGCTATACCTTTGAAGATATTGTAGCTGAGCTTGGGGTTGAAGTAGCTGAAATTGTTGAAGGGCTTACCAAGATTTCCGGCATCATGATCAACCGGGAAACGACCCAGGCTGAAGGTTTTCGCAAGATGCTGCTTTCGATGGTGAAGGATATCCGGGTTATTCTCATAAAGTTTTGCGATAGGCTGCATAACATGAGAACACTTGAATCGCTTCCGGAGCACCGTCGCCTGAAGATTGCTCTTGAAACCAGAGATATTTATGCTCCTCTGGCACACCGGTTCGGTCTTGGAAAGATGAAGGTGGAGTTTGAGAACCTTGCACTCAAGT
>CAIVCU010000356.1 GCA_903904495.1 uncultured Chlorobiaceae bacterium | reverse complement strand
CGATCTCAGCCTGCTTGTCACGCAACTCAAAGTGAGTGGGGTAGTTCACTTCAAATTCGGATTTAGTGCTGTCAATCGCTTCCCATGCGCAGAAGTGGTCAAAGATTCTGTACTCAGTCAGCTGCAATTGGGCAGCCTTGTCTGCAAGCAGTGTGTTGAGTATCTGAAATTCGGTCTCAATCGCCACCGCAGATATAGTCTGCTTGCGGTAGGTTCGCACCGGCGTAGGGTGCGCCATGCGGTTGACCATTGATCGGCATTGTCATTCTATTGGGATAAAAGGAATCCTGCCTGAAGCAAGTTCAGATTATATCCCTCCCTTCGGATCGGGATGACAAAGGAGAAAGGTCGGGATAACAAAAGAGAGGTACCGCGATGACAAAGGTGGGGTGGGACGGGGCGGAATGACAAAAATTATAACACAATGCGTTCCATAAGAATGGCTGCGGAGACAGAAGCATTCAATGATTCCACACCTTGTTTTCTGCCCCGATGGGGAATCCTGACGAGGCGATCAGTAAGAGTTTGAACCGGTTCACTGACTCCGTTTGCCTCATTGCCGATCACAAGAACCTGCTTTTCAGGCCAGGAGCTGAACTCTCTGAAATCTATTCCATCAAGCGATGCCGAAACAATGGAATAACCAAGGGCCTGAAGCCTCCGGAGTTCAAAGTAAAGGTGTTCGACACCGTAATGACGGATACCGTAAATACTCCCTGCACATGCGCGAACTGCTTTTGTGTTGTATCTGTCTGCTGACGCAGCACTGCAGATCATTGCTTCAGCTCCAAACCATACAGCAGTCCGGAGTATAGTACCGACATTTCCCGGATCCTGAACGTCATCGAGCGCAACAATGAATGATTTTGCCAGTCTGCCGACACCAGATTCAGCGGTCGGTTCACTCTGGCTCATCTGGCGGAAAACTCCAAAAATTCCCTGCGGTGTAGAGGTGCCCGAAAGCTGCGAAGACTCCCTGTCACTTATCGAAAATACTTTCCTCTTATGAGTTTGGAAAAACCTTTCCCCTTCCGGCTCTCCCTCCCTGATAAGCAGCGCCACAAGCATCTCCTCATCGGGGATGTTCCGGCAGAGCTCCATGACCGTGCGGAGTCCTTCAGCCAGAAAAAGCCCTTCAGAATCCCTGAATTTTTTCTGATGCAGTTTGACATACTGTTTTAATCTGGCCTTGCTCAACGCGGGTATTTCAAGCAACGTCATGAATGCGCTCCAGGTTTATTGAGCTTGGAAAACACCGCTTTCGGATCATGAGAAAAATCCTTGGGCATAGCGCCGGTTCCCTTGGAAAGCGCAACACTGTCAAGCTCAACAGAAAATCCACTGTCCGCACTCTCCGACTCCTCATCGGCTACATTCATACAGCGCCGGATATACTCATCGAAACTCTCCCTGTCCATGGAATGGCCCTCAAGAACACACTGCTGTTCCCTGTCGATTTCGACAGCTTTTGAGTCAGCATTGGCCATGAAAGTTATTTTATGAATCACCTCTTCCCGGGACATCTCACCAAAACCGACTTTTTTCACAAGCCGGTCAAAAGAGGCATCATCAATTGTTTCCATCTTCTTGAGCAGCTCCCCAAGCCCGCCATACATTTCGGCATGAACCCTGATAGCCTCTTCAATTGATTCCCTGACCGGCAATACCGGTTCTTCACTGCCTGCACTATGATCCGGAAAAGAGGGCTTCTGCGAGTTCCATTTCGTACGATTCAAAGATTTTCCTCCAAGAAACTCTTCATCAACACCATACTCCCTGAGGCGATCCTGCATAATACCGGTACTCTTCTCTTTTGCGCGTCGCATCGAAACCGAGTCGATATCAGTGCGTTCAGTGAAAAGAAGCCTTACAACAAACAGAATTCCTGTTAAAGCCGCAACAACAATAAAACAGAGAAGAATCAGCTCAAGCTTAAGACCAAACAGTGACACAACCAGCACTTCAGCAGCAATGAGTCCGCCAAAAAGAACCAGCAGAATTTTCAGAAAAAAGCGTTCATTCATAAATTCGGATTTCGCTCAAAATTAATGTCGATTAAACATTCTCACAATCTTTCTGATCGGCTGTTTTTTTTAATAACCCCTTATAATCTGCCACTATTATTCAATTATCGCACAAAAATGTGCCATCTTATTGCAAAAACTGAATACAAATGGTTGATTAGAGTACTGCGTCTGGTGGAGAGACTTGCTATATTTCCTGTTTATAAACATCTCTATGGTGACCTATTCTCAAGATGCAAATCTCATTTTCCTGGAGAAAATAAATTACTCTGTAATCACCAACCCGATATCTCCTTAGACCTGCAAACCGACCTTTAAGGAGAGGATTCGATTCAGGATCGTTCACACGTTTTTGCTCAATATGATCAAGAATACGTTCTGCCTCCAACTTTGATATTTGCTTGAGATCTCGTTGGACAGATTTCTTGTAACCAAGACTATAAGCCAAGAGAGTCCCTCATCTCTTTAGATGAAAGAAAAGGATCACTCGTATCATGGAGGCGATCAAGTGCTATCTGAAGATCAGCAATATCTTCTATATATGCTTCCAGAGCCTTCTGTATGATGAATGAGCGAGGTCTCTCGGTTTCCTTCGCTATTCCATCCAGTCTTTGTACCAGTTTTTTGGGCAACCTCACCGATATTGGAATACTCATGGCCTCCATTGTAAAAATAATGTAAAATTGTATCACAACAACATCATGTGTAATACACTATAATATAATTATAGCTTATATTCAAGACCTTTTGCGCACTCCAACACCCGAACCAGGCGGCGCAAGGGTTGAGTGACGAGAATATCTGACAGATTGTTATTGTTAAAGGAAATGCTAACTAATGGACATGCCAGAAAATT
>CAIVCU010000355.1 GCA_903904495.1 uncultured Chlorobiaceae bacterium | reverse complement strand
GCATTGATAGAGCTTTTCAAGGGTATTCTGCTTCATCTGCGTGCAGACACTGAATGGATTATCAGGATCCCTGGGCGCAGGAATGAATGTTTTTAAAGGAGAACGCCTCTGCATTTCATAGAGAATACCCGGCTCTGTAGCCACTATAAACTGTTCTGCGGAACTGGAAACGGTATAGTCCAGCAGTGCCTTAGTTGAACCTGTAAATGCGGCATGACGAAGCACCTCCTCCCGGCACTCGGGATGAGCTATAAGTTCAGCATCAGGATGTTCCTTACAGGCTTTGAGAATATAGGGCTCGGAATATGCATCATGCACGTAACAACAGCCCTGCCAGAGAATCATCTCCCGGCCCAGCTTCCTTGAAATATAGCCTCCAAGATTTCTGTCAGGGCCGAAAATAATCCGCTTTTCTACCGGTATCTGACTTATGATCTGCTCGGCATTGGACGAGGTGCACGTTATGTCTGAAAGTGCTTTGATATCGGCCGTTGAGTTGATATAGGTAACTACCGTGGCTTCCGGATATTGCTCTTTGAATTTTTTGAACTCATCTGCCGGGCAGCTGTCGGCAAGAGGACATCCGGCATAGGCATCCGGCATCAGCACGAGTTTTCCGGGATTAAGTATTTTCGCAGTTTCGGCCATAAAATAAACCCCTGCAAAAACAATCACATCAGCATCATTTTTTTCAGCCGCTCTGGCAAGTGCAAGACTGTCACCGACAATATCTGCGACCTGCTGTATTTCCGGAACAGTATAGTAGTGAGCTAGAATAAGGGCATTCATCTCTTTTTTAAGCAGCCTTATTCGCCCAAAAAGCTCTTCATGCGAATGAATACCGTTATCTTCACTGGTGGAAGCAATATCTCTGGTCATAATTTGATTAACTTCGGTTACTAACAGGGCGGAAAAGCATTGCAGAGACAAGATGAAAAGGCTCTCCAGCATCCGGAAAAAAAGCTGCGGAAATCATTGATCAGGATTACTTCAAATAGTAGTCGAGATCGTCGTCTTCCCTGATCAGAAGCAGAATGGCGGAATTCGGAACAATAATATAACGCTCCTCTTCATACTCGATCTCATAGGAACTGTTCTGGATAAAAATTGCCATATCACCGACTTTCGCCTGTAACGGGATATACTGGGCGGCGGTAACACGCTCTTTCCATGGTTCGTCTGATTCGGGAGGAGGGCCTATGGGATAACCCGGGCCGGTTTTTATAACATAGCCGGTCTGTATTTTCTCTTTTTCCTGAACACCCGGAGGAAGGTAAATTCCTGATTTTGTTCTTTCGTCAAGAGATTTTGGTTTGATTAATACTCTATCACCGACAACAACAAATTTATCTGTTATATTTATATTGTGGGTCATGTGTTTTCTCTTGACATATTTGCCATACGTATCGTGCATTGAACTTGAAGAAAATGTAACAAAAATTATGTGTCAGGCAAATCCGGAGAGACTGAACCGGTTGTAAGAACAGGGCTATATAACCCCTGAGAGGAACATCATAAAAATGAAAGAACCCTTATAAAAGTTTCAAAGTATGTCCCGCCGGGAACATGAGACCGAACTCATGGCTGGAACCGGCAGGTCACATCTATAAAAACCGGAACCTGATCACGTGCAGAAGTTTTTCAATCTTTTTTCCAAGTATAACAGCTATCTGCTTTTTGTAGTCTACTGCGCCATCTCATTTCTTTTCATAAAGTTTCAGGATGATAACCTGCTTACCCGACTGCGCACCAACGGTATCGGTTTCAGCGCCTTCATAACCGATAAAATGATGAGCTACAGCTATGTTCTTAATCTGAAAAGTGAAAATGATCGGCTGATGCGAATCAACACTGATCTTCTTTCAAGGGTTCTGAACATTGAAACTGCAGCTTTTGATGAACGAAGCCGCCAGAAAATACTTGCCGATACTACATTAAACGCTTCTAAGTTTATTATGGCGAGAGTGGTGAACCGCAAATTCAGTGATCGGGAAAACATGCTGCTGATCAATGCGGGATGGAAAAATGGAATTAAAAAAGACATGACGGTACTTACGCCTGAAGGAATTGTAGGCAGAGTGAGCACAGTCTCCGAGCATTTTGCAAAGGTGATGCCGGTCATCAACTCCGACTTCAAGGTCAGCGTCGTATCCGACAAGAGCAACAGTATGGGACTTCTCAGCTGGAGCGGCGGCAGGGAGTCCATCGCCCAGGTTGAACATATCCCCATAAGCAGCAGCCTCAAGCTGAATGAACAGTTCCTCACTTCCGACTTCAGTACCTTTGCAATCCGCGGCATTCCTGTGGGTAAAGTGGTAAAAATAACACCCGATAAACTTTTTTATACGGTAGAAGTCCGGCTTGCCGTTGATTTTTCCTCCCTGACCCATGTACTGATTGCACCTCTGAAAATTGAGGCTGAAAAAATCGAGATGATGGGTGAGAATACCTCTCTGGAAACGTTACCTTAATTTCAGAAATTGACTTGTGACCAAAAAATATTCTCTTTATATCGGAATCCTCTTTATAGTTTCACTGGTGCAGGCGCTAGGTTTGTCCCACCTGACACTGTTTAATGTATCCCCGGATATTGTCACAATTTTTATTGCCTTTATTGCAGTAACCGTCGGCCAGAAAAGCGGTACGAGTTTCGGGTTTGTCGCAGGTCTCATAACAGGCATCCTTTCGGGAAACATGGGACTGAATATGCTGGCCAGAACAATTGAGGGCTTTATTGCCGGTTTTTTCAATACTCCCGAGAACAGTCATGCAACTTCCAGACAGAAATCCAACCGCCTTTATTGGGCCTTAGTGACGTCCGGTTTTTGTGCAAATACCGTTCTATCCGTCGGGTACAATCCTCTCGCCCTTTCACCGGTTTACCGAATATTTGTCCTTGGATTCCTTGAATCTTTATTCACCCTCATCCTTGCCGTTATCATAACCCGGCTGTTTTTGAGACAATCACTTGCCGACTGAACGATGGATAAACTTCAGCGAAGCATCAAAATTGTATCGTTTTTTGTAATTGCTGCTTTTTCTGTGCTGTTCGCCAGGCTTTTTTATCTGCAGGTTCTAAATTATCAGGAGCTCGGATCGATTGCCACGTCGAACAGCATCCGCAGAATCTGGTCCCAACCGCCAAGAGGGCGCATGATTGATAAAAACGGCGTCATCATGGTAGACAATCAGGCTCTGTATACGGTCAAGGTTATTCCATCCGAATTCAGAACAGCAAAAACGAAATATCTCGCATGGCTTCTGCAAATTGACAACAGTGAGCTGGCCGAGAAAATCAGCAAAGGATCTGAATTCAACCGATTTGCCGCAATAACCGTCAGCCGCAATCTGAATGCAACATCGATAGACCGGCTGAGCGAAAATTTATGGCAGCTTCCCGGTGTGCTCATTGACACTGACAACAAAAGAAAATATCCCGATTCATTTCATGGAGCTCATATTTTCGGTTATTCACGTCCCATAACGAAAGAGCAGATTGAAGAACTGGAAGATGACAGTTATGCTCCTGATGACAAAATCGGATTCAGCGGGCTTGAAAAGTATTATGAAGAGTGGCTGAGGGGTGAAAAAGGAGCTCGATTTGAGATGATTACACCGCTCGGTAAATTCGCAGGGAAATACAATAACGGAAAAAATGATATCCCATCGGTAAGGGGCGACGATCTTTACCTCGCTCTTGATGGAGGTCTGCAACAACTTGCCGAAGAACTCCTTAAAAAAACAGGCAAATCCGGTGCTGTAGTAGCAATAGACCCTTCTACGGGAGGGATTCTGGCCCTTGCCAGTGCTCCTGACTACAATCTCGATACATTCAACGGCTCTACGGATCGCAAAGGATGGAACGATATTATTACTTCAGCCCAGAAACCGCTTTTCAACAGAACAATTCAGGCAGTCTATCCTCCCGGCTCCATCTACAAGATGATTCTTGCAATGGCTGCACTCGAAGAGAAAAAATTCGATCCGGATAAGAAAGTACTTGACAACGGTGTCTTCATGTTCGGGAACAGACGATTTCTCAGTAACGAAGGAAAGGGACACGGATGGGTTGACATGAGAAATGCGATCACCGTTTCATCGAATGTTTACTTCTATAATCTGATTTTTCATGTCGGATTTGATAATTGGACAAAATACGGGAGCATGTTCGGCTTTGGAGAAAAAACCGGTATTGACCTTCCCGGGGAGCGCAGGGGGCTTCTGCCATCAACACAATATTACGATAAACGGTACGGTAAAGACAAGTGGACAAAGGGATATCTTGTGAGCCTCGCCATTGGCCAGGGGGAGCTAGGTACAACGCCGGTGCAGCTCGCCGCCTATGCAGCTGCCATTGCAAACAACGGAACTCTCCTACAGCCTCATCTCGTCAACGGATATAGAGATGCAGAAACAGGGAAGTATTTCCCCTTTCCCTATGAAAAAAAACAGCTCCCCGTTTCAGCTTCAACATTCAGTCTTATCAAGGACGGCATGATTGGGGTGGTGCTTCGGGGTACAGGAACACTGGCGAAAGTACCCGGTATCACCGTTGCCGGTAAAACAGGAACCGCACAAAATCCCCATGGAAAGGATCACGCCTGGTTTATTGCTTTTGCACCGGTTGAAAATCCGAAAATCGCCATGGCTGTGCTTGTCGAAAATGCCGGATTCGGTGGATCCATTTCTGCCCCGATTGCCCGCGAGCTTATCAAGTATTATTTACAGGGACGTGAAATGCCCGGTTCATCTCCTCAAAAAGGCGGGAAATCATCCGATACACCCGGTCCTGCAGCAGAAAACAGCAGTGATAACGATCTGCCGGTGATTGAGGCTGAAAAACCTCTTAATACTCCCGAGCCTGCCTCAGGAGCAACGCTAGAGAATAACAGCGGAAAACAGCAGCAAAATGATTTATAAGCATGACCAGGCATCCATTCAGGGATTCCTTGAGGATACAAGCAATCTGAAAACCGGCCATACACCTGGCGTGTTTTTTCCGGAAACCACCGGTGATCTTTCCGAACTGCTTAAAGGGACACCGAATGATTACCGCCGTTTCACCATAGCAGGAAACGGAACAGGTACAACCGGTGGTCGAATCCCACTTGGTGACTATGTCATTTCAATGCAGAAGCTCGACAGAATCGGAGAGCCGGTCGCGCTCTCCTCTGACAAGGCCATTATCACTGTTCAGGCTGGAGCACTTCTTGGCGATATCCAGACAAAGGTCGAACAGAGCGGCTGGTTCTACCCGCCGGATCCAACGGAAAAACTTTGTTTCATCGGCAGCACCATTGCGAATAACTCTTCGGGAGCACGATCCTTCAAATACGGTCCCACGAGAAAGCATATCTCAAGAATCCTTGTTGTCCTGCCACAGGGTGATCTGCTTGATCTCCGACGCGGGGCCTGTATGGCAGATGAACACGGGATGTTTCACCTCAGTCTGCCTATTGCAGGATCACTTGCATTCCAAAGGCCGCAATACACTATGCCTGAAACATCAAAGCATAATGCCGGATACTTTTCAGAGGAGGGAATGGACCTCATCGACCTTTTTATCGGTTCTGAAGGAACGCTCGGCGTTATCGCTGAAGCTGACCTCATGCTCATCCCCCTGCCGATGGCGATCATCTCCTGTCTGGTCTATTTCCGGAACATCGATGATCTCTTCAGATTTATCCGTCTGCTTAAAGACCCCCAAAACCCTGTAACGCCAAGGGCGATAGAGTTTTTTGATCAACATTCGCTCGGCTTTCTTGCATCAAAATATCCTGAAGTGCCATCAGACAGTTGCGGAGCGATTTTTTTAGAGCAGGAAACAACCCCGGAGAGTGAGGAACAAGATCTTGATGCCCTGTTTGAGCGAATGGAATCCTGCAACGCCATGACCGACGAATCGTGGATGGCACTTGACAGGGATGAACAGGCCCGATTACATGAGTTCCGCCATGCATTACCGCTCATCGTCAACGACTGGCTCAGCAGGCAGCAGGAGAGCAAAATCAGCACTGATATGGCCGTACCGGAGGAAGCGTTCCGTGAACTCTTCCATTTTTATCGCAAATCCTGTGAACAACATGGCTTTGTCTATATTATTTTTGGTCATATCGGCAATTCCCATGTACACCTGAACATCCTTCCCCGCAACAGGGTCGAATTTTTATTAGGAAAATCCCTCTACCGGGAATTTATCGCTAAAGTTCTCTCACTGGGAGGAACACTATCCGCAGAGCACGGTATAGGCAAGCTGAAGGCAGAATACCTTGTTGAGATGTATCATGATCATGGTATACAGGAGATGGTGCGGATAAAAAAATGCCTGGATCCCTTCCTTGTCCTCAATATTGGAAATCTTATTTCTGCTGCGTACCTGGTGGAAAAGGAATAAGAGAGCTCTTCTTTACCCGTTCTTTACCGACGGAGCAGCTCATGCATCATATCGAGCAGCTCCTTTTTGCTGATTGGTTTCTTGATAAAACGGTCGCAGCCTGCCTCCAATGCCTTTTCACGGTCTTCGGGAGCAGTAAAGGCACTCTGTGCGATAACGGGAAGGTCGGGACGAAGCTTTTTGATCTGCCGTGTTGCCTCGCAACCGTTTAACTGCGGCATTTTTATGTCCATAAGCACCAGATTGATTTCCGGGTGGTGCTTGGCCATGTCCACGGCTTCCTGACCGTTATGGGCATAAAGGATCTTCACGCCTTTGTCTTTTAGTATCTTTTTGAAGAGAATCCGGGTTATGTTGTCATCCTCTGCAACGAGCACTAACATGCTTGGTGACGTCATGGCAGGCTCGTTCCCGCCCGGAGGATTGTAGGGAAGGGTGAACGTGAAGGTCGTGCCCTGACCATCAACTGAGTCGACCCTGATCGTTCCGCCAAGCATGGCAACGTAACCTTTGGCAATGCTTAAGCCGAGTCCGGATCCTTCAATCTGCCGGGTTAAGGGGTTATCCACCTGGATGAACCGTTCGAAAATCTTTTCCTGCATGGCAACCGGTATACCGATGCCGGAATCTTTGACATAAAACTCAAGCATACCGTTCTGCATGGTATACCCTATATCAATGCCACCTTGAAAGGTGAATTTCATGGCATTGTTGACCAGGTTTGTCAGTATCTGGGTGAGTTTTGCACTGTCGGTTCTGATGGAGCTTTCGCTGTCTGGAAGTCCCGGGGTACAGGTCATCCGTAACCCTTTTTTATGGATTTCGAGCTTGAAAAAGTCAGTTAGATCCTGCAGAAGCTTGTTGACGTTGGTATCGACCTGCTTCACCAGGGTCTCTCCAGCTTCAATACGTGCAAGATCGATGAGTTCGTTAATAAGCGTCAGAAGTCGCAGGCCGCTTTGATGAATGAGGTCAATATATTCACTCGATTCCTCCGGCGAAAGATCAGGGTCCGAAAGCAGTTCGGAAAAGCCGAGAATGCCATTCATCGGGGTTCGCAGCTCATGAGTGATCGTGGCAAGAAATGCTGATTTCAAGCGGTCTGTCTCTTCGGCTTTTTCTTTGGCGACGACCAACTCCTCGTACTGCTTTTTTTGTATGGTGATATCCTCTTTGACCGCCACAAAACTTGTTATCACTCCCTCTGCATTACGTATGGCTGAGATAACGGCGGATTCCCAGAAGAGGTCGCCATTTTTCTTTTTGTTGAGCAGTTCTCCATGCCAGATTTTACCGTTGAGTATGGTGTTCCAGAGATCTTTAAAAACAGACTTCGGCGTCAGGCCTGACTGAAGAATGCGTGGGTTTTTGCCTTTTACTGTTTCAGCAGAATACCCGGTGAGCTCGGTAAACATGGGGTTGACATACTCAATATTGCCGAGGGGGTCGGTAATAACAACAGCCGTCGGACTTTGCTCTACAGCGGTGCTCATTTTTTTAAGCTGAACTTCCGCCCGTATGCGTTCAGTGATGTCATGAATAATGTCATAGAAGAGCTCTTTGCCTTCAACATTGATCTTTGTGGAGTATACCTCCACATCGCGAAGAGAGCCGTCTGCCATGCGATGCCGGAAGGACACGGGATGTTTTGCCGGCATACTGTGCTTCTGGATTTCTATAATCGCCTGTTCAGGAGGAGTTGTATTGATATCCCTCATGTTCATGGTGCAGAGCTCTTCAATGGTCCATCCATAAAAATCGGCAGCTGCCTGGTTTGCGTCGATGATATTGTCGGTGGCAGCTTCAAGAACCAGTTTCACTGCGGAATGCTCTTCGAAGAGTGTTTTGAAACGATCTTCGCTATGCTGCAACGCTGCGTCTTCAGCAAGCTTGTGGTCAGTGAAATCGGTGGCAATACCAATGAGGTAAGGAGTGTCATTAATGATTATTCTCTTGGCGGAAAGTTTATACCAGCGAAATTCAGGCCCACCGTGAATAAGGATTCGCACTTCGGTGGAATCTTCATGGTCGCATTGAAAGAGAGAGCCGATTTTTTCGCCTACCAACTGCCTGTCATCGGGGTGAATGGTCTCGATAAGCAAGGTATTTGCCATGTCGCTCTCACTCTTTCCTGCAATAACATCCCGCTCATAAGCATTCCATTGCACAACACGCCCACGAGAATCCATGATAACGACGGGGCCTGGAATCTGCTCGACAAGGGCACTGCTGACAATATTCGACTTTAGAGCCTCCTTTTCAGCCATCTTCAGCTCTGTAATGTCCTTTGCTGACATATAGAGCTGCGTCATCCGACCGTCTTTATCAGCAATGGGGGTAAACACAAATCGATTAAAGCGCCCTTCCCGTTCTTCTACATACGTGACGACTTTACCTGTATGGAGGGCTTCCTCAACCTTTTTTCGACTCGCTGCTGCCAGTTCCGGAGGAATTACATCGTAAGCGATTTTGCCGATGCATTCATGCACCTGCATACCCAAAAGTGCGGTAAAAGCCTTATTGGTTTCAAGAATTATACCGTCAGAGTCAATAACAAATGAAGGTTCAATGGTATCAAATACAGCGAGAAGCGTTTTGTAGCGCAGTTCAAAAGAGCGGTTGCTATCGTTTTTATGATCACAATTGTTCTGCATCGGAAATCACCAGTGACGTGGTAATCAAAAGATATTATACCAGAACGATATAATTAGCTTAGTCAGTTCCCATACCAACACTGATCATTCAGAAATCCACTCTTTAAAGCCCCTTGGCATATGGCCTTGATAATGAAGGCAATCGAAATTCGTCAATCCAGCACTGTCACAGTCTCAAAACATATAGCCCTCTATACTACAAGTTACCAAAATAAAATAACTTGCAGTATAGAGGGCTATTAATGAATAATGAAACCTATCTCTTGAATTGAACCATTTCAATCGTTAATCGCGTATCCATTTGCGAGCTGAATTATCGCCAAGGGAAACGGCCATTTTAAAGTCGGATTTTGCACCTTCAGGATCCCCTATTGCCGTTTTTGCAAACCCTCTTTTTCTGTATGCTATTGCATTTATTGGCGTTGGATCAACATCTATGGATTTTCTAAAGTCTGCTTTAGCAGCATAGTTTTTTCCGACAGCACGTTCCGCAATGGCTCTATCAAAAAAAGCATTTGCAAGAACAGCCGGCGCCAGTTTTGGCTTATGTTCGATTGCCTTGGTAAGATGTTCTATAGCTTCCTTATTATGCCCTTTTGTAAACATTTCCTTCCCTATGATCAAATCACGATTGTTATGCGCAAAACGTGCATGGGCAACATTGCTTCCAAGCATAACAGCAATTACCGCAATACTTGACATCCGAAAAAAACATTTCATAAGAAACCTCACTTTTAAACCTGGCGGAAGAGTTGCTGATACACATCCACAAATCAAAACTTAAATTCATTTTAAGGATTGATTCCTTAAAATAGTCTTAATTCCTGCTTAAATTTTAGAAAAAATGTTAGCCGATGTTTGTAAAACAGCATTTTTCTGAAAAAGTGGATTATATGCAAGTGATAGATAGATCATTGGTTGAGTGGTCATTGTCGTTATCCAAATCCTGCAGGGAAACAATTCAAATGTCACATCTGTCATGATTGGGATGGTCAGCATAGCCGATGCTGTCAAGATGACGATTGCGGCAAATTCGATGTGGCTTTGAGATTTGGTAATAGTGCCATCTTTTATCGCTATTGAACAACGTCCCCTAATCTTCTCCGACCAAGATGAAACTTGTCCAGGCATGGATTGAGATCCATAAAGAAGATTTAATGGCTGATTGGAAGCTGGCAGTTGCCGGTGAGCCTGTTTTTAAGATTGAACCGTTAAAATAAGAGGAGATAAGTATATGGATAAAATCATCAGCGCAATTCCACAGGATAACTTCCTTATTGAAATTGTGACAAGCAGCGGCATTTCGGGGACCTTTGATGTCAAACCCTATTTCGGCGGCAGTGCGTTTAAAGAACTTCAGGACGAATCGTATTTTCGCCTCGTTCGTCCCGCTCACCATGGTATTATGTGGCCGAACGAACAGGATTTTAGTTCAGATACTATTGTG
>CAIVCU010000354.1 GCA_903904495.1 uncultured Chlorobiaceae bacterium | reverse complement strand
GTGAAAAGACGCGGCGTCCGAACGTAGGCGACCATGCTACATAATGCTACCTTTTAGAAGAGTAAAATATATTGTGTTTTTAAATAACTGTTATCTCTATTTCTTATCTTACTGGAGCTTCCCAGAATATTCCTTATACAGTATAGACGGTTCGAAAAACGGGAAAATGGGTTGAATTGTAATGTTTTTGTAAAGTTGAGGCTAATTACAACGAACTATAATTTATCTAAGTTGTTATAATATAATTATATAGTTGATGTTTCTCCGGGGAAAAAGGTGAAATGTTACCTTTTGTTCATGATTGCTTATGGTTCACTGAAAGGGTTTTCATTCTGACACAGCATGGAGACTCAATCAATTATTTGGATATTGTCCCTCTCTTTATGAAGATCGCCTTATACTCGGGGACTTATGTCAAAGACAAGGACGGTGCAGTAAAATCCATCTCAGAGCTGGTTTCTTCATTCAGAGATAACGGTCATCGGGTTACGGTATGGTCTCCTGATGTTTCACCTCTGGATAATCATAATGGTTTAACCGTACACGCGGTACCTTCGGTACCGATACCTCAGTATCCCGACTACAAACTCGGCTTTTTCAGCTCCGACACAAAGCGGCAGCTTGATGCATTTGCTCCTGATATCGTGCATATTTCGACACCGGATTTTGTCGGAAGAAAATTTCTCCTCTACGCAAAACAAAAATCACTGCCGCTGGCTTCCGCTTTTCACACGGATTTCCCCTCATATCTTAAGTACTACCGTCTCAAGTTTGCCGAAAGGACGTTCTGGAAATATCTGACATGGTTCTATAACTGCTGTGATGTTGTGTTTGCCCCAAATGAGATTGTCCGTCGGAAACTTGAAGATCAGAAGATCAGAAATATTGAGATATGGTCGAGGGGGGTAGACAAGGAGATTTTTGATCCATCTCACCGTTCCGAAAAACTTCGTTCAGCCTGGAATGCAAACGGCAAAACTGTATTTGTCTATGCCGGCCGTTTTGTGCATTACAAGGATATTGATGTCGTCATGAAGGTTTACGACCGGTTTATGAAGGCGGGCTACGCTGACAGAATACGATTTGTTATGATAGGTTCCGGGCCGAAGGAAGCGGAAATGAAACGAAGAATGCCGCAGGCTGTATTTCCCGGCTATCTGACCGGAGATCAACTTTCGGAGACATACGCAAGTGGAGATATTTTTCTTTTTCCATCAATAACAGAGGCCTTTTGTAATGTTGCGCTTGAAGCTCTTGCTTCCGGTCTTCCGGTGGTGGTTTCGAACGAAGGGGGATGCCGGGATATTGTGGAGAAATCTGGAGGTGGACTTGTTGCCCGATCAGGAGATGTTGATGACTTTTTTAGTAAATGTCTGGGATTATTTGGGAATTCTGTCCTGTGCCGGGAACTTAAAGCTCGCGGTCTGGCTTTTGCAGAGACGAAGTCATGGTCTGCTATTAACAGTGTCGTGATTGATCGGTATCAGAAAATGGTTAACGGTGAATCTGGCAGTTTAGCAGAGTCCGGAAAACGGGGTTCTGACTGTTTTTGTCAATAGTGCTGACATTATATCATGAAGATAGGGTTTGTAGGTCTCGGAAAAATGGGGTTCAATATGGCTCAGCATCTTCTGGAAAGCGGCCATGATATGGTTCTCTTCGATCTTTCTGCTGATGCAGTAGCCTCCCTTGCTGATAAAGGAGGTGTTCCGGCATCCTCACTACAGGAACTTGCCGGAATGCTTCAATCGCCCCGTCTTATATGGCTGATGGTACCTGCCGGGGATCCGGTGGATATGACGCTGGATACTCTTATGCCATTGCTGCAGCCGGGGGATATCATTATTGATGGGGGTAATTCCCATTATACTGATTCCGAGCAAAGGGCGGCACGCCTCAATGACAAGGGCATCCGTTTTCTTGATGCAGGTACAAGCGGAGGTCTGGAAGGAGCCCGGCGAGGTGCTTGTATTATGGTAGGTGGTGATAAAAGTGTTTATGATCTCGTCGAACCGTTGCTGAAAGATATGTGTGTGGAAAACGGTTACGGTTATATGGGGAGGTCAGGTGCCGGTCATTTTGCTAAAATGGTGCATAATGGCGTTGAATATGGCATGATGCAGGCAATCGGCGAAGGATTTGATCTGCTTGCATCCAGTGGATTTGATTTTAACCTTGAAGAGGTCTCACGGGTCTGGGCAAATGGGTCAGTTATTCGGGGCTGGTTGATGGAACTTGTGGTACGCGCATTTCAGAAAGATCCCGGGCTTAATTATCTCAGCGGACGTATTGCTGATTCAGGAGAAGGTCGCTGGACGGTTGATGCTGCCCTTGAGCACGAGGTATCGATTCCCGTGATCGCAGCCTCTCTTTTCAGTCGATTCCGGTCGCGATCCGAAGAGAATTTATCCGACAGGGTTGTAGCAGCATTGCGTTATGAGTTCGGGGGACATCCCTTCAGCGCAAAACCATAACCGGTTAACATAATGCAGGAAAAACCTGATAACTTTACTGCCGTTATTTTTGGTGCCAGCAGTGATCTGGCTGCACGGAAACTTTATCCCTCACTTTATGAGCTTGCGGATTGGGGGCATTTGCCCCTTGATTACCGGATTCTCGGTGTTGGTCGAGCAGCTCTTTCCCATGAGGAGTTCCGTTCACAGGTGCAGGAAAAACTCTTAACGTTCTCACTTGGAACTGTTCTTGATGAAGCTCGATTAAAAGCGTTCTGTTCCAGACTTTTTTATGTAAAGCTGGATTTCAGTGACAGTGAAGGCTATAAGGACCTCTATAATGAGCTTATGGCTGTTACACCTGATACTGGTCTCTGCGAGCATATCCTTTTTTATCTTGCAACTCCGCCTGATCTTGCACCGGTTATTGTCAGAAATCTTGATGCTGGAGGGCTCGGAGGGAAAAAAGAGTCCTGTGGGGGGTGGAGAAAAATCATTGTTGAGAAACCCTACGGAAGAAACCTGGAAACAGCGCGTGAGCTGAATGCAGTAATCGGAGCGGTATTCAGTGAGGA
Source organism: uncultured Chlorobiaceae bacterium (assembly GCA_903904495.1). Classification (GTDB taxonomy): domain Bacteria; phylum Bacteroidota; class Chlorobiia; order Chlorobiales; family Chlorobiaceae; genus Chlorobium. The sequence goes on along the minus strand of CAIVCU010000354.1, from coordinate 4,529 downwards.
TCGGATTTTTCGTATCGATCACTACCTTGGCAAGGAACCGGTGCAGAATATTATGGTTTTCCGTTTTTCCAACGGGATTTTTGAACCGTTATGGACCCGGAATTACATCGCAAATGTCGAGATTACCATAGCGGAGGATTTTGGTATCCGTGATCGCGGGGCTTTTTATGAAAAGGCCGGTCTGCTTCGCGATATTTTGCAGAATCACGCACTGCAACTTCTTGCCGCTGTTGCCATGGAGCCGCCGGTTGATCTTTCTGCAGATTCAGTGCGTGATGAAAAAGACAAGGTTCTCCGTTCTATCCGGCCGTTTACAGTCGACACTGCAGAAGAGTCAGTTGTTCTTGGCCAGTATGAAGGCTATCGCGCAGAAAAAAATGTTGCTCCGGATTCAACGGTTGAAACCTTTGCCGCGGTTAAATTTTATATTGATAACTGGAGGTGGAAGGAAGTTCCTTTTTTTGTCAAGGCAGGCAAAAACCTTTCCGAAACGGTCACTAGGATAGTCATCACCTTCAAGTGTCCTCCCCAGAACTATTTCGGTCCAGCTGAAAGCTGCAGCTATACCGCTAACCAGGTCATCCTATCTATTCAACCTGAAGAGACCATTGCATTGCGTTTCGGAGCGAAACGTCCCGGTGAAGCTGTGATTACTGACCCCGTCTACATGAAATTCGATTACAAAACATCATTTACAGAAGCAGGGATGACGCCATATCATCGACTTTTGCTTGACGCGATTTTCGGGGATCAGATGAACTTTATTCGTCAGGACAGCGTCGAACACTCATGGGCGATTGTTGATGCCATAAGGGAGGTTGTTAACGGGACACAGCCTGAGCTCTATCCAATCCATTCCCATGGTCCTGAGTCGGCAGTCAGGATTTACAGCTGAGTGGTAAACCAGAAAGTTTTGCCGTTCAACGGCTCAACAAGGCCTGCCGGTAGGGTTTTCTTCTCTTCATGAAAGATTTTCTCAGCAAGTTTTGCCTTCTCTTTTCCCATAGTAAAAAAAAGCACATTCCGGGCATGGTTGATGACAGGCAGGGTCAGGGTCAGCCGTTTTCCCGGAGGATTTGCATGAGGTTCATTGACAGCAACGACCCATCGCTTTTTTTCCTGAAGCGTCTTTATATTGTCGGCAAAGAGAGAAGCGGTATGTCCGTCTTCGCCGAGCCCGAGGATCACAAGATCAAATATCGGAAAATTCTTCGTTGATAAAGAGTTCCAGGTCATTAAAAAAGTGCGTATGGTCTCCTCATACTCTCTTGCAGCTTCGTTTTCATCATCTTTTTCTGCCGGCATTCTGAAAATATGCTCATCATCAATGTGGAGCTGTGAAAACAGTGTACCCATAGCCATCCCGTAATTACTGTCAGGGTGGTTGACAGGAACGCATCGTTCATCTCCCCAGAACAGCCATGTCTTTTCCCAGGGCATCAACATTATTTCTTCTTTGCTGTTTGTTCCATCATGCATAGGGAACTGAAGCTGGTAGTGCTTCAGAGTATTTCTTGCAACACCTCGTGCAAGTTGCCGGTAAAGGGATCGGGGAGAGTTCCCGCCTGCAAGCACAAGAGAGAATCGCCCATGATCATTAACTGCCCGATACGCTTCAGATATAATAAGTGCTGCGGCATGTTCAGTGATCTCTTTTTCACTTCCCCTGTAAAAGAACTTTTGTGCTGCAGTGTTCATATGCGGTCTCTTTTTTGTGGTTCAGGTACTTTTGATTGTTGCAGTTCCGACGATGTAAAACCCTCTAATTACAGAGTATTTAGAGTATACATTTTCAAAATTCATGATCTGCCAGAAAGGTTCCTTCTGAGTGCAAGCTGCTTGGCATCCGCGTGGTAGTTGCGTAACTTTAATTATTAGTTTTCGATAATCAATTTTGATATGGAAAGTATTCAGTTATGCCCCTCTACGATGGATATGGTGTTCTGGTTGGTACCCTTCAGACGTATTACTGCGATCATGCATTTAATGAGGGTACCTACTACCATTGTAATCTCAAGGTTCGCGCTCGTGGAAGAGTTTTTCGCTGCCCCGTAGACCTTGACAGCAAGAATGATGCTCACGGTCTTCAATGGCGCGTCATAGAGCTTGCACCCGGTGCGTTGCATAAAATTCTGCATTTTCAGCAGGGGTGGCATATGCTTGATTCACACCCAGGTTCAGGCGCACTTGATTACTATCGAAGTCCAGAGCTGCAGCCTCCTTTCGATTCCCGGGAAGTTGAACCTGATTCAGAAAATCACGAAGCAACATTTGACGGAGCATTAAAGGCGACATGGAAATACGGAACGGGACCAGCAGCATTCAGGGATCTTGAGCCTCTTCTGAAGCATTCCCGAAAACTTTTTATATTCGGGGAGCCATTCAGAACAGGGAATGGTGTCCACAATATTCATCAGAATCAGGGTGATCCCCCCGAAAGTCAGTGGCATCATGAAAATGGAATCTGGCAGGATGGCGCTGTCATAGTCCTAAGGCACGACAAGAGCCTGGTCGCCTTTTTGTGCAAATTTAATACCCAGCGTTTTTTCTCTGACAATCTATGTTTCTTGTCTTCTGACGGTAATGAATCAGCAAATACGCCTTGTTATTGATCGCTTTTTTCGCAGAAAATTTTTTATACGATAATTTTCGTTGGTGCATATATACTATCTTCTGTAACTTGCAACTACAATAATTAGAAAGTCATACAACTATTTGTCAGGCAAATCTGTTTGACATACCTGCAAGTTCGATTACTTCTGTGGACTATCTTTGTCTTCGGATAACCGTAAATATTAAGGGAGAAGAGTTATGGCCGCTTTTGATTTTGGAAATAAAGTGGATCCGCAGTTGTTCAATCAACAACTCAATGCATCCGTCACACTTCATGTTCAGGACTATATCAAGCAGGGCTGGGAGATGTTCAAAGAGCATATCGGGGAATTTGTCGGATTTACGCTTCTTATTTTCGTTATATCTGCAGTAAGCTCGAAATTCGCATTTTTCGGGTCGTTTCTTTTTTCAGCTCTTGCATCGCCGCTCTATGCCGGATTCGGTATTGTGGCCTTTAAACTCATCAGTGGAAAATCGTTTCAGTTCGGGGATTTTTTCAATGGGTTCAACTATTTTCTTCCTCTCTTTCTTGCCGGACTTGCTGGCGGTTTTCTGGTAAGCATCGGTATGGTGCTGCTGCTTATTCCGGGTATTTATCTTGCAGTCGCATATATGTTTACCACCTTTCTTATCATCGATTATCGTATGGATTTTTGGCAGGCCATGGAGACAAGCCGTCAAATCATTACCAAAAACTGGTTTACTTTTTTCGGATTCGCCTTTGCTCTTTTTGCTCTCAATTTTCTTGGAGCGCTCGCATTGGGTGTAGGTCTTCTTGTGAGCATTCCCGTTTCAGCATGCGCTGCAGCAATTGCATACAAAGAGGTTATAGGACTTTACTCGAATGAGTGGTAACCAATGATCATCATGGTATTAGCACGGAAGAGACACGGCAGCATCTTGAAAATGATAAAGAAACGACTTGTTTTCAGTCTCTCTTTTTTTCTTGTGTGTTTTGTATTCTTTTCAACACTCCATGCAGAAGAGAATCAGGTTGTGGTTTCGGCTACAGGAAGGATAACCGTCAAGCCCGATATGGCGGAGTTTGGTGTGGTAGTGAAATCGGATGCAAAAACCGCAGCTGAAGCCGCAGCTGAAACAGCCGGGAAGTATCGTTCAGTTCAGAACTCACTCAGGGCGGTTGGGATTTCGCTCGATAATGCTCCTACGTCAGGTTATACAGTTGCACCCCGGTCTGAGTGGGATCCATCCCTTGGCAAAAGTGTGCTGAAAGGATATAGCGCCCGTCATACTATCATGGTCAGGGTTCGTATGCTCGAGAATATCGGACGTGCCGTTGATGCAGTAGTGCAGGCCGGAGCTGATGAAGTCCAAAGTATCAGTTTTTCTTCGAGCCATTATGATACGCTTCGTCAGGAAGCGCTTGCTGCTGCTGTTGAAAATGCCCGTCGGGATGCTGGGGTCATGGCGAAGGCAGCAGGAGGCCGTATCGGCCAATTGATGGAGGTAAGCGTCAATCATCCGTCATTCAGAGACCAGCCTCAAATGGAGGCCCTCGCAATGAGGGCAGCCCCAGCACCCGTTCCAACCGAATTAGCGCCCAATGAGCAAGTGATTACTGTTACCGTTAGTTCACGGTGGCGTTTTATCCCTACATCTGCCAGATAATAATAGCGTTTTGTCTGAAAAGCCAAAGTGTGCTACCATAAGCGTAAACGCCAGTGCATCTTTATAAGTCAACAGGCGCTTATTCCGATAGACCTGCAGGTCAGTAAGGATCTCCGCAGATTTGACGGTAACAAAAAAAAATAGTATCCTTCCTCGATGTTTTTCATTTGCCCTTTCTTGCATTATTGTATTCCGGGCTGAAGAGAGCCTTTCTTTTTTCCGGAAAAAACTCGTATAGCCTTATTACAGAAGGTAGTCCTGATGATCTCTGTTGTTCTCCAGGGGCT